>NZ_JBHVYE010000016.1:0-207400 GCF_042881135.1 Streptomyces sp. NPDC058284 | reverse complement strand
CGGGGGGACGGCCACCTTCGTCGGTACGTACGCGGAGTCGTGCGTCAGCCCTTGCTGATCTCCCAGAAGCGGAAGACGGTGGACGCGTCGAGGCAGGATTCCAGGCCGTAGACGCTGTCGCGGACGACGGCGTACTGCTTGGCCTGCCAGACCGGCAGGACGGGCAGCTGGTCGGCCACGATGTCCTGCAGTTCGTCGTACTGCTTGTCGGTCTTGCTGCGGTCGCTCTCCGTGGCGGTGGCCGGGATGATCTTCCGGGTGATGGCGCTGTTCTGGAAGTTGTTGTCCAGGACGTTGCCCTTGCCGAAGAACGGCTGGGTGAAGTTGTCGGGGTCCGGGTAGTCGGGCACCCAGCCCTTGACGTAGACGCCGTACTTGCCGGCCTCGATGTCCTTCTCGTACTGCTCGAAGCCGACGGACTTGACGTCGGCGTCGAAGAGGCCGGAGGCGTTGAGCTGCTTGGCCACGGCCTTCAGCTCCTGGTCCGTCGCCGGGCCGTAGCGCGAGGGGGTCGACCAGAGGGTGAGCTTGACCTTGCCGTTGATGCCGTCGCCGTGCAGTGCGGCGGCGGCCTTCGCGCGCTGCGGGCGGGCGCCGTAGGTGTCGAAGAAGGCGGTGCTGTGGCCGCCGATGCCCGCCGGGACGATGGAGTAGAGCGGCGTCGCGGTGTCCTGGTAGACCTCCTTGACCAGGGCGTCGCGGTCCAGGAGGTAGGCGATGGCCTTGCGTACGCCGAGCTTGCCCGCCACCGGGTCCTTCATGTTGAAGACCAGGTGCTGGACCTCGGCGCTCGTGCCCTCCACGATGTTGACGTCCTGGCCCTCCTTGGAGGTGTCCCGCTCGATGTCCGCGATGTCCGCGGGGGCGAGGCCTCGGTAGGCCAGGTCGATGTCACCGCCCAGGAGCGCCTTCTTCAGGCCCTTCTGATCGCCGTGGAAGAACTTGATGGCCACGCCGTCGTTCTTGGTCTTGGCGGTGCCCCGGTAGTCGGAGTTGACGGAGAAGGTCGCCTGCTCCTTGGTGAACGAGTCGAGCTTGTACGGTCCCGATCCGACCGCCTCGCCGTCCGTGCGCAGGGCGTTCATGTCGTACTCGCGGTGGTCCACGATGGAGCCCGCGCCCGAGGCGATCTTGCTGGGGAAGGTCGCGTCGGAGTACTTCAGCTTGAAGACGACCGTCTTGGCGTCCGGGGCGACGACCCGGTCGAGCATGGGGAACATGATCGCCGGTCCGGCGTCGTCCTTGATCTTCCGCATGCGGTCGAAGGAGAACTTGACGTCCTTTGAAGTCAGCGCGTTGCCGTTGCTGAACTTGAGTCCGTCACGCAGCTCGCACTTGAAGACTTTCGCCTTCGTGTCCGTGAAGCCGCACTCCTTGGCGGCCTCCGGCTCGGGCTCGGTGGCGCCCTTGGGGAAGCTCAGGAGCGACTGGAAGACGTTGTTGAACAGGAGCCAGGAACCGGGGTCGTAGCCGGATGCCGGGTCGGTGGCGAGGACGTCGTCGGACATCCCCATCACGACCGCGTCGCCCGTGTCCCCCGCACCGCCCGATTCCGTGCCGCAGCCGGTCAGCAGGGCGGCGGCGAGCCCTCCCGTGAGGGGAAGGGCCAGCCACTGGTTACGACGATTCACTTACGTGCCTTCGGTGTTGTGTACGTTGCGCTGAACTTGAGGGGGCCGGAGCGGCCTTCGGGCGTCGGCGTCAGCCGCTGACGCCGCGACTGAGCTCCCACAGCTGGAGGTTGGACGACGAGTTGAGGGCCCATGCGACGCCCGTGATGTCGTCGCGTGCCGCGATGAACTGCTTGCCCTGCCAGAGCGGGAGCACCGGTACGTCCTCGGCGACGATGTCCTGGATCCTGCGGATGCTCTTGGAGGCGGCGAGCCGGTCGGCCTCGCGTCGCGACGTCGGGATCAGCTGGTCGTTGATCGTGTCGTTCACGTACGGCGAGCCGAGGAAGTTGTCCTTGTCGAGGAAGGGCGCGAGGAAGTTGTCGGCGTCGGGGAAGTCGGGGAACCAGCCCATGCCGTAGGCCGCGTACTTGCCGTCGCGCTCGGCCGCGCGGAAGGTGTTCCACGGGACGCCCTTGATGGTCACGTCGAACAGGCCGGACGCGTTCAGCTGCTTGCGCAGCAGCTCGAACTCCTTCTTGGTGCCGGGGCCGTAGTGGTCCGTGGTGTAGTGCAGCGTCATCTTCACCGGGGTGGAGATGTTCGCCTTCTGAAGGAGGGTGCGCGCCTTGGCCGTGCTGGGGTTGCCGTACTTGTTGAAGAACGAGTTGGCGTGGCCGGTGATGGTGGAGGGCACCAGGGAGTAGAGCGGGTCGGCCGTCGAGCCGTACACCGAGGAGGCCAGCGCGCCGCGGTCGACGAGCTGGGCCATGGCCTGGCGGACGGCCTTGTTCTTGGCCGTGGGCGCGTCGGTGTTGAAGGCGAGGTAGCGGATCTCCAGACCCTGCATCTCGACCAGGTCGATCTTCTTGCTCGATCCCGCGTCGAGCTCGCGGACCTGCTCGGGCGACATGGTGCGGGTCATCAGGTCGATGTCGCCGTCCTCGAGCGCCTTGCCCATGGCGTCGGTGTCCGCGAAGTTGCGCAGCTCGACCTTGTCGCTCTGCACCTTGAACCCGCCCTTGTACGAGGGGTTCTTGGTGAACACCGTCTTGACCAGGCGGTTGTCCTTGATCTCCGGCTCCGCGGTGTAGGGGCCCGAGCCGGAGATGTCGAAGCCGTCGCGCAGCTTGGTCTTGCTGTAGTGCTCCTTGCTGACGATGCCCGCGGTGGGGGTGGCCAGCTTGAAGGGGAAGGTGGCGTCCGGCTTCTTGAGGTGGAAGACGATGTCGCGGTCGCCCTGGACCTCGATCTCGTCGACGTTGGAGACCAGGCCGTCCGAACCGCTGGGGTTCTTGATCTTGATGTCGCGGACCCGCTCGATGGAGAACTTCACGTCGGCGGCGGTCAGCGGCTTGCCGTCGGAGAACGTCATGCCCTTGCGCAGCTTGCAGGCGTAGCGCTCGTTGCCGGTGTCGGTGAAGCCGCACTGTTCGGCGGCCTCGGGCTGCGGGTCGCCGCCGCCGCGCGGCATGGCCATCAGCGTCTGGACGGTCTGGCGCAGGAGGTTCCAGGAGCCGGCGTCGTAGGCGTACGCCGGGTCGAAGGGCGCCGGGACCTCCTTGGAGATGGCGAACGCGTCCGTGGTGCCGACCGCGACCGGCTTGTCGCCGTCCGAGCCGTCCGAGCCGCCGCACGCGGCGAGCGCGGGGGCGAGCAGACCTATGACTGCCGGCAGCACCAAAGTCTTGCGGTTCATGCTCGACGTTCTCCAGAGCTGTTGAATCCCGTGAATCCCGCAACGCGGGGTGAGGGTTGGTGGGGCACGGGGGTGGGGCGATGTTCTCGCGACGAGATTAGTCCGCACCAGGTGAGCGCCGGAGGGGGCGTAAGACCTTAATCAATCACGCTGTGAAACCGGGCGTGGACGCACCGATAACCCGACACCGGAAGGTTTCGTGCACGCTCCCACCAATCGGGACACAACGCCACACCACTCGGGCCCCGGCAGGGGCTCCGTGCACAGCCGATCACCCCTGTCGACCCTCATTGGAGTGGGAAACGTCACACGTCCAATGGGGTCGCGGGCAGAGCTGTCAGAGGGTCATCAGGCCTTGCAGGAAAGGCAGGTTGACGGCTTCGAGGGAGGGGACGACGGTGCGGCCCGCGACGGCGGGGATGGGTGCGACGGACGGCACGGCCACCACGCGGCAGCCCGCGGCCTCCGCCGAGGCGACGCCGGTCGCGGTGTCCTCGACGACGGCGCACCGGGTGGGGTCGGCGCCGAGGCCGCGGGCGGCCAGGAGGTAGGGGTCGGGGTGGGGCTTGGTGCGGGCCACCTCGTCGCCCGCGACGGTGAGCGCGAAGTGGTGGGCGCCGATGGAGTCCAGGACGCGGTCGATGATGCGGCGGTGCGACGCGGAGACCAGGGCGGTGGGCACCTCGTGCGCGGCGAGTTCGGCGAGCAGGCGCGCGGCGCCCGGCATCAGTGGCAGGGAGCGGCTGATGCGGTCCTCGAAGCGGTCGTTGAGCAGCACGGTGAGCTCGGGGACCGTGATGTCCGCGCCGGTGGCTTCGATGAGGAAGCCGGCGCTGCGCGTCATGGGGCCGCCGACGACGACGTCGCGCCAGGCCTCGTCGAGCGCGTGGCCGAGGGAGGCGAACGCCTCGACCTCGGCGTCCCACCAGAAGCCCTCGGTGTCCACGAGGGTGCCGTCCATGTCGAGGAGCACACCCTGCAGCGCGGAGGCTTCGGCCATTTGGGTGCCGAGCGCGGGAACCGTACTGGTCATGCGACCACACCTTCCGTAAGGGACGAGAAGGCCGGCTGCCTCCTATTGCGGGAAGGCAACCGGCCTGCACTGGACCGACCAGTGTACGACTGCGCCGGATCAGCGCGCGTTGAAATATTTCGCCTCGGGGTGGTGGATGACGATGGCGTCGGTGGACTGCTCCGGGTGGAGCTGGAACTCCTCGGAGAGCTGGACGCCGATCCGCTCGGGCTGGAGCAGCTCGGCGATCTTGGCGCGGTCCTCCAGGTCGGGGCAGGCGCCGTAGCCGAGGGAGAAGCGGGCGCCGCGGTACTTCAGGGCGAACATGTCCTCGACGTCGGCCGGATCCTCGCCCGCGAAGCCCAGTTCGGAGCGGACGCGGGCGTGCCAGTACTCGGCGAGGGCCTCGGCCAACTGGACGGAGAGGCCGTGCAGTTCGAGGTAGTCGCGGTAGGAGTCGGCGGCGAAGAGTTCGGCGGTGGCCTCGCCGATCCGGGAGCCGACGGTGACGACCTGCAGTCCGACGACGTCGGTCTCGCCGGATTCCTCGGGGCGGAAGAAGTCCGCGAGGCAGAGCCGTCGGCCGCGGCGCTGGCGGGGGAAGGTGAAGCGGGTGCGCTCCGAGCCGTCCTCACCCAGGATGATCAGGTCGTCGCCCTTGGAGACGCACGGGAAGTAGCCGTGGACGACGGCCGCCTCCAGCATGTTCTTGGTGTGCAGCTCGTCCAGCCAGCCGCGCAGGCGCGGGCGTCCCTCGCTCTCGACGAGTTCCTCGTAGGAGGGGCCGTCGCCGGTGCGGGCCTGCTTGAGGCCCCACTGACCCTTGAAGAGCGCGCCCTCGTCCAGCCAGCTCGCGTACTCCTTGAGCTGGATGCCCTTGACGACGCGGGTGCCCCAGAACGGCGGGGTGGGGACGGGGTTGTCGGTGGCGACGTCGGAGCGGGCGGGCTGGTCGTCCTCGTCGCTCTCCAGGACGGCCGCCGTCGCCTTGGTCGGTACGCGGCGCTGCTTGAGTTCGGGGAGGGTGGCGCCGGGCACGCCGCGCTTGACGGCGATGAGGGCGTCCATGAGGCGCAGGCCCTCGAACGCGTCGCGGGCGTAGCGGACTTCGCCCTCGTAGATCTCGTGGAGGTCCTGCTCGACGTAGGCGCGGGTCAGGGCGGCGCCGCCGAGGATGACGGGGAAGTCGGCCGCCATCTTGCGCTGGTTGAGCTCCTCCAGGTTCTCCTTCATGATCACCGTGGATTTCACCAGGAGGCCGGACATGCCGATGACGTCGGCCCGGTGCTCGGCGGCGGCGTCCAGGATCGCGGCGACGGGCTGTTTGATGCCGAGGTTGACGACGTTGTAGCCGTTGTTGGAGAGGATGATGTCGACGAGGTTCTTGCCGATGTCGTGCACGTCGCCGCGGACCGTGGCCAGGACGATGGTGCCCTTGCCCTCGTCGTCGGTCTTCTCCATGTGGGGTTCGAGGTGGGCGACGGCGGTCTTCATCACCTCGGCGGACTGCAGCACGAAGGGCAGCTGCATCTGGCCTGAGCCGAAGAGCTCGCCGACGACCTTCATGCCCTCCAGAAGGGTGTTGTTGACGATGTCGAGGGCGGGGGTGTCCTGGAGGGCCTCGTCCAGGTCGGCTTCCAGGCCGTTCTTCTCGCCGTCGATGATGCGGCGCTGCAGGCGCTCGTCCAGGGGCAGGGCGAGGAGCTCCTCGGCCTTACCCGCCTTCATCGACTTGGTGGAGACGCCCTCGAAGAGCTCCATGAGCTTCTGCAGCGGGTCGTAGCCCTCGGCGCGGCGGTCGTAGATGAGGTCGAGGGCGGTGGTGACCTGCTCGTCGTCGAAGCGGGCGATCGGCAGGATCTTCGAGGCGTGCACGATCGCCGAGTCCAGTCCGGCCTTGACGCATTCGTCGAGGAAGACGGAGTTGAGCAGGACGCGGGCGGCCGGGTTCAGGCCGAAGGAGATGTTGGAGAGGCCCAGCGTGGTCTGTACGGCGGGGTGGCGCTTCTTCAGCTCCCTGATCGCCTCGATGGTGGCGATGCCGTCCTTGCGGGACTCCTCCTGGCCGGTGCAGATGGTGAAGGTGAGGGTGTCGATGAGGATGTCCGACTCGTGGATGCCCCAGTTGCCGGTGAGGTCGTCGATGAGCCGTTCGGCGATGGCGACCTTGTGTTCGACGGTGCGGGCCTGGCCCTCCTCGTCGATGGTCAGCGCGATCAGGGCGGCGCCGTGCTCCTTGGCGAGCTCGGTGACCTTCGTGAAGCGGGACTCGGGTCCGTCGCCGTCCTCGTAGTTGACGGAGTTGATGACCGCGCGGCCGCCCAGCTTCTCCAATCCGGCCCGCAGGACGGGGAGTTCGGTGGAGTCGAGGACGATCGGCAGGGTGGAGGCGGTCGCGAAGCGGCCGGCCAGCTCGGCCATGTCGGCGACGCCGTCGCGGCCCACGTAGTCCACGCACAGGTCGAGCATGTGCGCGCCCTCGCGGATCTGGTCGCGGGCCATCTCCACGCAGTCGTCCCAGCGGCCCTCCAGCATGGCCTCGCGGAACTTCTTGCTGCCGTTGGCGTTCGTCCGCTCGCCGATCGCCATGTACGCGGTGTCCTGGCGGAACGGCACCGACTGGTACAGCGAGGCGGCGCCCGGCTCGGGGCGCGGCTCGCGGGGGGTGAGCTCCTGGCCGCGCACCCGCTCGACGACCTGGCGCAGGTGCTCGGGGGTGGTGCCGCAGCAGCCGCCGACCAGGGAGAGGCCGTATTCGCGGACGAAGTTCTCCTGGGCGTCGGCCAGTTCGGGGGCGGTCAGCGGGTAGTGGGCGCCGTCCTTGCCGAGGACGGGCAGGCCCGCGTTGGGCATGCAGGAGATCGGGACGCGCGAGTGGCGGGCGAGGTAGCGCAGGTGCTCGCTCATCTCGGCCGGGCCCGTGGCGCAGTTCAGGCCGATCATGTCGATGCCCAGCGGCTCCAGGGCGGTGAGGGCGGCGCCGATCTCGGAGCCGAGGAGCATGGTGCCGGTCGTCTCGACGGTGACCGAGCAGATCACCGGGAGGCTGGCGCCGGTGGCGTCCAGGGCGCGGCGGGCGCCGAGGATGGCGGCCTTGGTCTGCAGGAGGTCCTGGGTGGTCTCCACCAGGAGCGCGTCGGCGCCGCCGGCGATCATGCCTTCGGCGTTGGTCTGGTAGGCGTCGCGCAGGACGGCGTACGGGGCGTGGCCGAGGGTCGGGAGTTTGGTGCCGGGGCCCATCGATCCGAGGACCCACCGCTGCCGGCCGGTGTCGCGGGTGAACTCGTCGGCCACCTCGCGGGCGATGCGGGCGCCGGCCTCGGAGAGCTCGAAGTTGCGCTCCGGGATGTCGTACTCCTTCAGGGCCGCGTAGTTCGCGCCGAAGGTGTTGGTCTCCACGCAGTCGACGCCGACGGCGAAGTACTCCTGGTGGACGGAGCGCACGATGTCGGGGCGGGTGACGTTCAGGACCTCGTTGCAGCCTTCCAGCTGCTGGAAGTCCTCCATCGTGGGGTCCTGGGCCTGGAGCATGGTGCCCATCGCGCCGTCGGCCACCACCACGCGGGTGGCCAGGGCCTCGCGGAGGGCGTCGGCTCGGGTCCTGCTCTCGGACGACACGGGCGTGGACTGCGACGACGGGGTTGGCGACGAGGCCATGAAAGAGCTCCCTGGAGTGCGACGGCTGTCGGCTTTGCGCCTTCTGGCTGGAGGGCGCACTCGGTCAGGGTAGCGGGGACCGGCCGTGCCGTGGTGGAGGAGTCCACGAGGCGGACTCGCGGGGTGGGTCCCGGCCGGTTCCGGTACTTGACAGTGCGGGGGCGGCGCCCGGAGGGAGGAGTGTGGGGGAACACGTGCCGTCCGCGCATTAGCGGGAGGTCGACAACGACCGATAGTGTTCAGCATTGTCGAACGTCGACTCAGGTGCGGCGACATCACGCGAGGGGAACGGAGGCAGGGGCTGCGATGGCACGCAACATCCAGTCGCTCGAACGGGCCGCGGCGATGCTGCGACTGCTCGCGGGCGGGGAGCGACGGCTCGGCCTCTCGGAGATCGCCTCCGCCCTCGACCTCGCCAAGGGCACGGCGCACGGCATCCTGCGCACCCTCCAGGCGGAGGGCTTCGTGGAGCAGGACTCCGCGTCCGGCCGCTACCAGCTGGGCGCCGAGCTGCTGCGCCTGGGCAACAGCTACCTGGACGTGCACGAGCTGCGGGCCCGCGCCCTGGTGTGGACCGACGACCTGGCCCGTTCCAGCGGCGAGAGCGTCCACCTCGGCGTCCTGCACCAGCAGGGCGTGCTCATCGTCCACCACGTCTTCAGGCCCGACGACAGCCGCCAGGTCCTGGAGGTGGGGGCCATGCAGCCGCTGCACTCCACGGCGCTCGGCAAGGTCCTCTCCGCGTTCGACCCGGTCGCGCACAACGAAGCCGTCGAGGTGGAGAGCAAGCGCTTCACCGCCCACACGGTGACCGACCCGGACGACTTCGAGAGCGTCCTCGACCTGACCCGCGCGCGCGGGTACGCGGCGGACGTCGAGGAGACCTGGGAGGGCATCGCCTCCGTCGCCGCCCCCATCCACGACCGGCGGCGCATGCCGGTGGGCGCGGTCGGCGTCACCGGCGCCGTCGAGCGCGTCTGCCGGGACGGCGAGCTGCGGCCCGAGCTGATCGCCGCGGTGCGGGACTGCGCGCGCGCCGTCTCCCGCGATCTGGGCGCCGGCCGCTTCTGACCGGGGCTTTCCCCGAGTCCCACGCCGCCGCGTACGCCACCCCGCCTGCGCCACCCCGCCTGCACCACCCGCGTACGCCCCCGCCCGCGCCACCCGCTCACGCCACCCCGCCCCCCGGGCGCCTCAGCGCGCAGGCGGCACGCTCCCGGCCGGCGACCGACGCACCCGCGCGGGCCGGAAATCCGCAGGCGGAGGCCGATAAGGCGGAACGATCAATAACGATCGTGTTTTCAATAACAGAACTCTTGACGACTGAGTAACCCCGGGGTGAGACTCGCGTCCATCGGTCGGCATTGTCGAACACCTACCGGCATTACGCGCTAGAGTGTGACAAGGCCAAGGGCCGGCACAACGACCTCACCTGAGGTCGCGGACCACCGGAGGGACCCGGGGTTCGCCTTCCCCTGGACGAAGGACAAAGGAGTCGCGGGTGTCCAGCTCCGACATCTTCATCGGCGAGACCATCGGTACCGCCGTGCTCATCCTGCTCGGCGGTGGCGTGTGCGCCGCCGTCACGCTCAAGCGCTCAAAGGCCAAGGACGCCGGCTGGCTCGCGATCACCTTCGGGTGGGGCTTCGCCGTACTGACCGGCGCCTACCTCGCGGGGGGCGTCTCCGGCGCCCACCTCAACCCGGCGGTCACGCTCGGCCTCGCCATCGAGGGCGGCACCAAGTGGAGCGACGTACCGCTCTACCTGGGCTCGCAGCTGCTGGGCGCGATGATCGGCGCCGTTCTGGTGTGGGTCACGTACATGGGCCAGTTCAAGGCCCACCTGACCGACCCCGAGATCCTCGCGGCGCAGCCCGCCGAAGAAGGCATGGTCGATCAGAAGGCCGCCCCCGCGGCAGGACCGGTGCTCGGCGTCTTCTCGACGGGGCCCGAGATCCGCAACTACGTCCAGAACGTGCTCACGGAGATCATCGCCACGGTCGTCCTGGTCCTCGCCATCCTCACGCAGGGCCTCAACGACGGCGGCAACGGCCTCGGCACCCTCGGCGCCCTGATCACCGCGCTCGTCGTGGTGAGCATCGGCCTCTCGCTCGGTGGCCCCACGGGCTACGCGATCAACCCCGTCCGTGACCTCGGTCCGCGCATCATCCACTCCGTGCTCCCGCTGCCGAACAAGGGCAGCTCGGACTGGTCGTACGCCTGGGTGCCGATCGTCGGTCCGCTGATCGGCGGCGCCATCGCCGGCGGTCTCTACAACGTGGCGTTCAAGTAGACCCACGTAAGCGACCGATGACCGCCACAGACGCTTGAGAGCCGTCAGCAAAGAACTACTGGAGCACACCGTGACCGACGCACACACCGCAGGCCCCTTCATCGCGGCCATCGACCAGGGCACCACCTCGAGCCGCTGCATCGTCTTCGACAAGGACGGCCGGATCGTCTCCGTCGACCAGAAGGAGCACGAGCAGATCTTCCCGAGGCCGGGCTGGGTCGAGCACGACGCCGCCGAGATCTGGACCAACGTCCAGGAGGTCGTCGCCGGAGCCGTCTCCAAGGCCGGCATCACCAGAGACGACATCAAGGCGATCGGCATCACCAACCAGCGTGAGACCACGCTGCTGTGGGACAAGAACACCGGCGAGCCGGTGCACAACGCCATCGTCTGGCAGGACACCCGCACCGACGCGCTCTGCAAGGAGCTCGGGCGCAACGTCGGCCAGGACCGCTTCCGCCGCGAGACCGGCCTCCCGCTGGCCTCCTACTTCGCGGGGCCCAAGGCCCGCTGGCTGCTCGACAACGTCGAGGGCCTGCGCGAGCGCGCCGAGGCGGGCGACATCCTCTTCGGCACCATGGACTCCTGGGTCATCTGGAACCTGACCGGCGGCGTCAACGGCGGCAAGCACGTCACCGACGTCACCAACGCCTCCCGCACCATGCTGATGAACCTGCACAAGATGCGGTGGGACGAGCGGATCTGCGAGTCCATCGGCGTCCCCACGCAGATGCTCCCCGAGATCCGCTCCTCCGCCGAGGTCTACGGCGAGGTCACCGGCGGAAAGCTCGGCGATCTGCTGGGCGGCATCCCCGTCGCCTCCGCGCTCGGCGACCAGCAGGCGGCCCTGTTCGGCCAAACCTGCTTCGACGAGGGCGAGGCGAAGTCCACGTACGGCACCGGCACCTTCATGCTCCTGAACACCGGTGACAAGGCCATCAACTCCTACTCGGGCCTGCTGACCACCGTCGGCTACCAGATCGGCGACCAGAAGCCGGTCTACGCCCTGGAGGGCTCCATCGCCGTCACCGGTTCGCTGGTGCAGTGGATGCGCGACCAGATGGGCCTGATCAACTCCGCCGCCGAGATCGAGACGCTCGCGTCGTCGGTCGAGGACAACGGCGGCGCCTACTTCGTACCGGCCTTCTCTGGCCTCTTCGCCCCGTACTGGCGCTCCGACGCCCGCGGTGTGATCGCCGGCCTGACCCGGTACGTCACCAAGGCGCACATCGCGCGCGCCGTCCTGGAGGCCACGGCCTGGCAGACCCGCGAGATCACCGACGCCATGACGAAGGACTCCGGCGTCGAGCTCGCGGCCCTCAAGGTCGACGGCGGCATGACCTCCAACAACCTGCTGATGCAGACCATCTCCGACTTCCTCGACGCACCCGTGGTGCGCCCGATGGTGGCCGAGACGACCTGCCTCGGCGCCGCCTACGCCGCCGGTCTCGCCGTCGGCTTCTGGTCCTCGACCGACGAGCTGCGCGCCAACTGGCGCCGGGCCGCCGAATGGACCCCCCACATGGACGCGGGCACCCGCGACCGTGAGTACAAGAGCTGGCTCAAGGCCGTGGAACGTTCCATGGGCTGGCTCGACGAGAACGCTGCCGAGGAGTAAGAACCATGACCACCCTGCAGAGCGTCCCCGCCCTCGGGACGCATCCGGCCGCCGGTTCCCACCAGAGCCGCGCCGAGACCCGGGAGCAGCTTTCCAAGGCGACGTACGACCTCCTGGTGATCGGCGGCGGAATCCTGGGCATCTCCACCGCCTGGCATGCCGCGCAGTCGGGGCTGCGGGTGGCCCTGGTGGACGCCGCCGACTTCGCCGGTGCCACCTCCTCCGCCTCCTCCAAGCTCCTCCACGGCGGTCTGCGCTACCTGCAGACCGGCGCGGTGAAGCTGGTCGCGGAGAACCACTTCGAGCGTCGCGCGGTCTCCCGCCAGGTGGCCCCCCACCTGGCGAACCCGCTCACCTTCTACCTGCCCGTCTACAAGGGCGGCCCGCACGGCGCGGCCAAGCTGGGCGCGGGCGTGTTCGCGTACAGCGCGCTGTCCGCGTTCGGTGACGGCGTCGGCCACCTGCTCTCGCCCTCCAAGGCCGCGCAGGACGTGCCGGAGCTGCGCACGGACAACCTGAAGGCCGTCGCCGTCTACGGCGACGACCAGATGAACGACGCCCGCATGGCCCTGATGACGGTCCGCGCGGCCGTCGAGGCCGGCGCCGTCGTCCTCAACCACGCCGAGGTCACCGGGCTGCGCTTCACCAAGGGCCGGGTCACCGGCGCGGAGCTCAAGGACCGCATGAGCGGTGACGAGTTCGGCGTCAACGCCCGCCTGGTCCTGAACGCCACCGGGCCGTGGGTCGACCACCTGCGCAAGCTGGAGAACCCGAACGCGGCGCCCTCCATCCGCCTCTCCAAGGGCGCGCACCTGGTCCTCAAGCGCACCGCCCCCTGGAAGGCCGCGCTGGCCACGCCGATCGACAAGTACCGCATCACCTTCGCCCTGCCGTGGGAGGACATGCTGCTCCTCGGCACCACGGACGAGGAGTTCGAGGGCGACCCGGCGGACGTGCGGGTCACCGAGTCCGACACCGCCCAGATCCTGGACGAGGCCGCGTTCTCCATCCGCGACCAGCAGCTGTCCCGCGATCTGATCACGTACTCCTTCGCGGGTCTGCGGGTGCTGCCCGGCGGTCCCGGCGACACCTCGAAGGCCAAGCGCGAGACGGTCGTCACCGAAGGCGCCGGCGGCATGCTGTCGGTGGCGGGCGGCAAGTGGACGACGTTCCGCCACATCGGTCGTACGGTGATGAAGAAGCTGGAGTCCCTCCCGGGGCACCCGCTCGGCGACGACTACGAGCCGATCTCCGAGCTGCCGAAGAAGCTGCCGCTGCCCGGTATCGCCAACCCGCGCGCGGTCGCGCACCGGCTCCTGGTGGACGGTCCCGCGCCCGGCCCGCGCATGGCCGCCGACACCGCCAAGCACCTGGCGACGCACTACGGCTCGCTCTCCTTCGACATCGCCCGCCTGGCGAACGAGAACCCCGAGCTCGCCGAGCGCGTCCACCCGGACGCCCCGGAGATCTGGGCCCAGGTCGTCTACGCCCGCGACAACGAGTGGGCCGAGACGGCGGACGACGTGCTGCGCCGCCGCACGACGCTGACGATCCGGGGCCTGGCCACGGACGAGGTGCGCGGCAAGGTCGAGGACCTGCTGGGCAAGAAGGCCTGACGGATTCCTCCGTATCTGACGGACTCCTCCGTAGAGGAGCCGTAGAGGACCGTTGGAGGGTCGGTAAGGGGCGGTCGCCATGGCGACCGCCCCTTACGCGTGTACTGGGCCGGGCCGTCCACGCTGTGGGACGCCCTGTGCTGCGCCGACGGTGCGGACTACGATCCGAAGATCAGCCCTGACCTGCCCTGGAGTGACTCATGACTCTCCTCACGACCTGGCCGGAGACCGGCCCCGAGACCGTCGTGCGCCGTACCTCGGATCCGGCTGAGATCGCGGCCGCGCTCGCTCCGGTGGGGGTGCGGTACGAGCAGTGGCCGGTGCGCGAGGACGTGCCGGCCGACGCCGACAGCGACACCGTGTTCGCCGCGTACCGCACGGAGATCGACAGGCTCAACGCCGAAGAGGGCTTCAGGACCGTGGACGTGGTGGCGCTGCACCCGCCGGCCGGCGACGACCCCGAGTGGGCCGGGAAGGCGAAGGCCGCCCGGCAGAAGTTCCTCGCCGAGCACACGCACGACGACGATGACGAGGTGCGGTTCTTCGTCGCGGGCGCCGGGATCTTCTACCTCCACGTGGGCGGCGAGGTGCATGCCGTGTACTGCGAGAAGGGCGACCTGCTCGGCGTGCCGCGCGGCACGACGCACTGGTTCGACATGGGGACGTCCCCCGCGTTCACGGCGATTCGCTTCTTCCACGAGGAGGACGGCTGGATCGGCACGTTCACGGGCAGCCCGATCGCGGACCGCTTCCCCGACTTCGACGAGATCCACGCGGGGTACGCCGCGTGACGGAGCACAATCCGGGCGCCGTGGACGCCGTGGTGCTCGACATCGAGGGCACCACGAGCGCCACGGGGTTCGTGGTGGACGTGCTGTACCCCTACGCCCGCGAGCGGTTCGGTGAGCTGCTCGCCTCGCGGGGCGCCGAGCCGGAGGTGGCGCGGGCCGTCGCGCAGGTGCGGGCGGAGATCGGCGAGCCGGACGCGGACGCGGCGCGGGTGGAGAAGGTCCTCGGCGAGTGGGCCGACGCCGACCGCAAGGCGACGCCCCTGAAGACGCTCCAGGGCATCCTGTGGGCGGAGGGTTTCGCGCGCGGCGAACTCGTCTCGCACTTCTACCCGGACGTCATCCCGGTCCTCCGGCGCTGGCACGCGGACGGAGTACGGCTGTACGTGTACTCCTCCGGGTCCGTGGCCGCGCAGCGGGCATGGTTCGCGCACTCCGCGGAAGGCGATCTGCTGGATCTCGTCAGCGGTCTGTACGACACACAGAACGCGGGCCCCAAGCAGGAGGCGGCGTCCTACCGGGCCATCGCCTCGTCCACCGGGGTCGCCCCCGGGCGGCTGCTCTTCCTCTCCGACCGGCCCGGCGAGCTGGACGCGGCGCGGGCCGCGGGCTGGCGGGTGGTCGGGGTGCGCCGGGCCGGGGAGCCCTATGCCGACGCCGACTTCGGCGACCACCCGCAGGTCTCGGCCTTCTCCGGGATCACCCTTGCCACCGGGAGCAGTTCATGACCGAGACCACCACCGCGGCCATGGATCTGGCGGAGGCGGGCGCCGTGCTCGCCGCGGAGGCCGCGCGGTTCGCTTCGTTCGGGTGGATGCGCGGGACGTCCGGGAACCTCTCCCTGGTCCTCTCGCGGGATCCGCTCCGGCTCGCCGTCACGGCGAGCGGCCGCGACAAGGGCGAACTGACGGCGTCGGACGTGGTGCTGACGGACGGGCAGGGGGCGGCGGCCGGGCCGGGGCGTCCCTCGGCCGAGGCGGCGCTGCACGCGCGCGTCGTGCGGCTCACCGGTGCGGGCGCGGTGGTGCACGTCCACACGGTGGCGTCGGTCGTCGTGGGGCAGCGCTCCCCCGACGGGATCCCCTTCGAGAACCTGGAGATGCTGAAGGGGCTCGGGCATCCGACGCACGAGGTGGCGGTGACGCTGCCGGTGATCGAGAACAGCCAGGACATGGGGGTGCTCGGGGATCGGCTTGAGGCGGCGCTGCGGCCGGGGATGCCGGCGGTGGTGGTGGCCGGGCACGGGATCTATGTGTGGGGTGCGGATCCTCGCGAGGCGCGGCATCGGGCCGAAGTCGTGGAGTGGCTGCTTGAGTTGGAGCTGGAGCGGGGGCGGGGGCGGGGGCGGGGCTGAGGTTTTGCCTCCGGCGGTTCTTTCCCCGATTCCGCCCCTTCCCGAATGTTCCGGCTCCGCCGGGCGGGGCTCGGTTCTTCACCGGCTCCGCCTCGTTCGTCCTCGAACGCCGGACGGGCTGTGATCGGCTCTCTGCGCTCGCCCTCAGACGCCGGGCATTCCCTCCGGCAGCTCCCCCTTCGATATCTCCCGTACGCCCCGCTCCGTCACCAGTGCCGTCACCAGGGAGCCGGGGGTGACGTCGAAGGCGGGGTTGTGGCCTCGGGAGTCCGCCGGGGTGGTGCGGATGCCTGCCCACTCCAACACCTCGTTCTCCGGGCGGAGTTCGATGTGGATGCCGTCGCCCGTGGCCGTCGCCAGGTCCACCGTGGTGGTCGGTGCCGCCACCATGAACGGGATGCCCGCGTGCGCGCAGGCCAGGGCGACGCCGACCGTGCCGACCTTGTTGGCGGTGTCGCCGTTGGCCGCGATGCGGTCCGCGCCGACGATGGCCGCGTCGACCTCGCCGCGCAGGATCGTGCCGGCCGCCGCGCCGTCCGCCTGGACGTGGTGCGGGATGCCTTCCTGGGCGAGTTCCCAGGCGGTCAGGCGGGCGCCCTGGAGGAGGGGGCGCGTCTCGTCGGCGTACACCGTCTCCAGGCGTCCCCTGGCGTGAAGTTCGCGGATGACGCCGAGCGCCGTTCCCCAGCCCGCCGTGGCGAGGGCGCCGGTGTTGCAGTGGGTGAGGATGCGCAGCGGGCGGTCCGTGCCGGGCGCGACGCGGTCGAGGAGCCAGTCGGCGCCGTACGCGCCCATCGCGTGGTTGGCCGCGAGGTCCTCGCGGACGATCGCGTCGGCCTCGGCGAGGACCGCGTCGATGCCCCGGTCGACGTGGGGCCGCACGCGGTCGACGCACACCATGAGGTTCACCGCGGTGGGCCTGGCCTCGCGGACGCGGGTGATCTCGGCGTCCAGGCGGGTCCGGTCCCAGCCCTCGCGTGCGGCCTGGGCCATGGCGACGGCGACGCCGTAGGCACCGGCCGCGCCGATGGCGGGGGCGCCGCGCACGACGAGGCGGACGATCGCGTCGACCACGCCGTCGACGGTCGTGACGTCGAGGCGTTCCAGGGAGTGCGGGAGCGCCGTCTGGTCGATGAGGGAGAGGGACGGCACGCCGCCCTCCACGGCCGCCGTCCAGGTCACGGCGCGCAGTTCCTGGCTGTTCATGGGGGTCAACTCCGAGTGCGAGGGGGGCGTTTCCGGCCATGGGAGGAGGGGTGCCGTCACCGTACCCGACGTGCTCGAACCACATGTCGAGACGACCGCACGGCCGTCCGAATTCCGGTGCTACCCTCGCCGCCACCCAGGACAGATCGATCCGATCGACGGTGCGAGGAGGACAGCCATGGCCACGAAATCCGGCGCGATGTGCTGCCCCGCCGTGTCCTGTGGCCGCCGAATGTGCCGCTGTCGCCGCTGTTTCCGCTGAGCGACACCGTTCCAGCACGTACGACTCTCCTGTCACCACGTACGACTCTCCTGTCACCGCCCGTGCCCCGGGCACCTCCACGAAGGCGATGCCATGCCCCTGCTGTCTCCGCGTACGCGCACGCCCCTGAGACTCACCGCCGCGACCGTCGGCGCCGTCCTGCTCGCCACCGGCTGCAACGCGGCGGCGAAGGACGGCGCTTCGGGCGGTGAGGGAGGCGGCAAGGCGTTCACGCTCGTCACCCCCGACCCCGTCGCCCAGAACGAGTTCCTCAAGCTCGCGGTGTCCGGGGTGAAGGCGGCCGCGAAGGCGCACGACGGCTCGCAGAAGGTGTTCCAGAGCAGCGACACCGACTCCCGGCAGCAGAACGTCGCCTCGGCCGTCGACTCCGCGCCCGACGTCATCGCGCTCGTCGGCTTCGAGTTCGCGGACATCGTGGCGCAGCAGGCCGAGGCCCACCCGAAGCAGCAGTTCCTGCTCGTCGACGCGTGCACGAAGAAGACGTACGAGAACGTCACCTGTGCCGTCTTCCGTGAGCACGAGGCCGTCTTCCTCGCGGGCGCCGAGGCAGGACTGCTCACGAGGAGCAAGGAGGTCGGCGCCGTCGACGTGCTCGACACCCCGCAGTTCCGGCGGTACAGCGAGCCCTTCGCGGCGGGCGCGAAGAAGGTGAAGCCGGGCGTGCGGTCCCGGACGCTGTTCGTCGGCGGGCAGTCGCCGTTCAACGACGCGGCGCGCGCCAAGGACCAGGCGTCGACGCTCGGGTCGGGCGGCGTCGACCAGGTCATGGCGGCCGCGGCCGCGGGCAACACGGGTGTCTTCCAGGCCGCGAAGGCCGCGCAGGCGAAGGGCGGCAAGGGCTTCACGGCGTACGGCGTGGACGCCAACCAGTGCCTGACCAGCCCCGGCGAGGTCGTCGACAACGTCTTGAAGAAGACCGACGTGGCCGTGGAGAAGGGCATCGGGCAGATCCTCGGCGGCAAGGGCGGCACCACCGTGTCGTACGGCCTCAAGGAGGGCGGCATGTCGCTGACCGGCCTGGAGCCGGGGCTCAAGGACTCCGAGTGCCTGATCGCAAAGCCCGCCAACGCCGACGTGCTGGCGCGCGTCAAGAAGCTGCGCGACGACATCGCGGCCGGAAAGCTGACCGTCGATGACCCCGCGGCCTGAGCCGGACGGCGCCCCCCACGCCGTCGAACTGCGGGGCATCACCAAGGAGTTCCCCGGCACCCTCGCCAATGACCGCGTCGACCTGACTGTCCGGCGCGGTGAGATTCACGCCCTGATGGGTGAGAACGGCGCGGGCAAGTCGACGCTGATGTCCGTCCTGTACGGGCTGCTGCGCCCGGACGCCGGGCAGATCCTGCTCGACGGGCGCGAGGTGTCCTTCACGAGCCCGAGCGAGGCGATCGCCGCGGGCCTCGGGATGGTGCACCAGAGCTTCAAGCTGTTCCCGTCCTTCACGGTCGCGGAGAACGTCGTGTACGCGGCCGAGCCGCGCCGGTTCGGTCTCACGGACCGGGCGGAGGCGGTGCGGCGGGTCGCGGCGCTCGCCGAGGAGCACGGGCTCGCCGTCGATCCGTCGGCGAAGGTCGGTGACCTGCCGGTGGGGGTGTGCCAGCGGGTGGAGATCCTCAAACTCCTGTACCGGGGTGCCCGGACGCTCATCCTGGACGAGCCGACGGCCGTGCTGACGCCGGCGGAGGCGGACGCGCTCTTCGGGGTGCTCCGCTCCCTGGCCGACGACGGCCGCACCGTCCTTCTGGTCACGCACAAGCTGCGCGAGGTCATGGAGGGCAGCGACGCGGTGACCGTGCTGCGGGACGGGCGGGTCGCGGCGCGCATGCGGACCGCGGACACGAGCGCCGACGCCATCGCGGCGGCCATGACAGGGCGCGCGGTGGAGCTGGACCGGGTGCATCAGGACGGCTCCCCCGGCGGCGCCGTCCTGACGGTCGAGTCCCTGACGGCGGACGGGGTGCGGGACGTGTCGCTCACCGTCCGCGCCGGGGAGATCGTCGGCGTCGCGGGGGTCGCGGGCAACGGCCAGTCCGAACTGGTCGAGGCCGTCGCGGGGCTGCGGCCCGCCGTCGCGGGCCGGGTCAGGCTCGCCGGGCAGGACGTCACCGGCGCGTCGGCCGCGGAGCGGCGTGCGGCGGGGCTCGCGTACGTCCCCGAGGACCGCACGGCGGTCGGCACGGCGCCGGCCGCGACGGTCGCGGAGAACCTCGCCATGGGCCACCACCGGGGGCACGGCCTGCTGCGCCCCGGATGGTTCCGCGAGCACGCGCGCGTGCTCGTCGAACGCTTCGGCATCAAGGCCGCGTCGACGGGACAGCCCGCGGGCTCGCTCTCCGGCGGCAACCTCCAGAAAGTCGTGATCGGTCGCGAACTGGCCCACGAAGCGCCCCTGCTGATCGTCGAGCAGCCCACCCGGGGCGTCGACATCGGCGCCGTCCAGACGATCCACGACCACCTGGTCGCGCACCGCGACGCGGGCCACGCGATCCTGCTCGTCTCCGCCGAACTCAGCGAGATCCGCGGCCTCTCGGACCGGGTCCTCGTGATGTACGAGGGCGGGATCGCGGCGGAGTTCACCCGCGCGGAGGCGGACGAGCGGACGCTGGGCCTCGCGATGGCGGGCGGAGCGCCCGACGGGTCCGCCGCATCCCCCGCCACGGCGCCCGTCCCGTCCGCCCCTTTCAAGGAGGCCCGCTGACATGGCCGTCGAGAGCCTCTCCCGCCTGTACGGGGAGCACTCCCCCGTCCGGCGGGCCCTCACGTCGTCCGCCCTGCACTCCGTCGTCGCCGCCGTCCTCGTCGGGGCGCTGTTCCTCGTCGGCACGGGCGCCGAGCCGCTCGGCGCGTACGGGTCCGTCGTCAGCGGCTCGCTCGGGCCCGACGGGATCGGGTCGACGCTGACCACCGGGACGAGCATCCTGGGTCTCGCCGTCGCGCTCGCGATCCCGATGCGGGCGGGCCTGTTGAATCTGGGCGGCGACGGGCAGCTCGTGCTCGGCGGGATCGCCGCCGCGGCCACGGGTCTGTACGTTCCGGTGCCCGCGCCGCTCGCCGTGGTCGCCGCGCTGCTCGCCGGGATGCTGGCGGGCGCCCTGTACGCGGCGCTCGCCGCGGTCTGCCAGAACCGGTTCGGGGTGCCGCTGCTGGTGAGCAGTCTCCTGCTGAGCTACCCGGCGATGTCCTTCGCGTCGTACCTCGCACGGTTCCCGCTCAAGGAGGAGGGGTCGAGCCTCCCGCAGACCCGGCGGCTCCCGGCCGGCGTGGAGCTGCCCGCCTTCGGGTCGTCGACGGTCACGGTCGGGCTCGTGCTCGTCGTGATCGCCGCGGGCGTCTTCGTCTTCGCCGACGCCAGGACCGCCACCGGCTACGAGATCCGCATGACGGGGCTCAACCCGCGCTTCGCGGCGTACGCGGGCGTGGACGCGCCCCGGCTCACGCTGCGCCTCATGGCGGTGTCCGGCGCCGTCGCCGGGCTCGTCGGCGCGATCGGCGTGCTCAGCTTCCCGTACCGCTTCATCGACGGTTCGCTGACGGCCGCCGGGCACACCTGGACCGGTCTGACGGCCGCGCTCCTCGCCTCGGCCGCGCCGCTCGGCACCGCGCTCGCCGCGCTGTTCTTCGCCGCGCTCGACGTGGGCGGGCTCGCGATGGAGCGCGCCACGGAGGTGCCGCGCGAGCTGACGCAGGTGTTGCAGGCCGTCGTCATCGTCTTCCTGGCCGCGCGCCTGCGCTTCACCTGGCGGCGCGCGGCCAGGAAGGCCGTACCTCCGAAGGCTCCCACGGCCGCTACGGCCCCCGTGGCTCCCACCGCTCCTGAGGGGGACCTCTGATGTCCGTCGACTCCGCGCTGTTCCACTCGGCGCTCCTCGCCCTCACCCCGATCCTGCTCGCCGCGCTCGGCGGCGCGGTGTGCGAGCGGGCCGGCGTGTTCAACATCGGCCTCGAAGGTATGATGCTCGTCGGCTGCTTCAGCGCGGTCGCGGGCAGCTGGTTCACCGGCAGCGCGTGGCTGGGTGTCCTGTTCGCGGCCCTGTCGTCCGCCGCGTACGCGATGATCCTCGCCGTGGGGACCATCAGTCTGCGGGGCGACGCCGTCGTCCTCGGTGTCGCGCTCAACCTCCTCGCCGTCGGGCTCACGGGGTTCCTGCTGCGTACGGTCTTCGGCGTGCAGGGCACGTTCTCCGACCCGGACCTGGCGGGGCTCGGGACCGTCGACCTGGCCTTCCTCGGGCCCGTGCTGTCCGGGCACTCGCCGCTCGTGTACGTGTCGTGGGCGGCGGTCGCCGTCGCCGCCGTGTTCCTCGCGCGTCACCCGTGGGGGCTGCGGCTCCGCGGGGTCGGCGAGGCGCCGGACGCGGCGGCGACGCTCGGGGTGAGCCCGGTGAAGTACCAGTACGCGGCCGTCCTCACCGGCGGGCTGCTCTGCGGCCTCGCCGGGGCTCAACTCGCCCTCGGCAACGTCACGTTGTTCTCGGAGAACATGACGGCGGGGCGCGGCTGGATCGCCGTGGTCGCGGTGCTGCTGGGCCGGGCGCTGCCCCTGGGGGTGCTGCTCGCCGGGCTGCTCTTCGGGGTCGCGGAGGCGGTCGGGTTCCGGTTGCAGGGCAACGGTCTTCCGCCGCAGGCCACCGACGCCGCCCCCTACGTGGTGACCCTGGTCGCCCTCTTCCTTTCCACGGCGCGCCGCAGGCGCCGCAAGCAACCCGAGTCCCTCCTAGGAGCCTCCACATGACGTCGCTCACCGACGCGCTGCCCATCACCCGTGTCCCCCGCGCCGGCCTGCCCGCGCACGCGGTCGTCGTCGGCGACCCGGGCCGTGCGGCCGCCGTGGCCGATCTCCTGGCCGACGCGAAGGAGGTGTCGTACCACCGTGAGTACCGCGTCTTCGCCGGCACCTGGCAGGGCACGCCCGTCGTCGTCGCCTCGCACGGCGTGGGCGCGCCCGGCGCGATCCTCCTCTTCCAGGAGCTCGCCGAGGCAGGCGTCACGACGATCCTGCGGCTCGGCACGGCGGGTGCGATCCGCCCCGGCATCCGCGACGGCGACCTGGTCATCGCGGACGCGGCGGTGCGCGACGACGGCGTGACGCAGCAGCTGATCCCCGCCGAGTACCCGGCGTTCTCGGCGCCGGAGGCGGTGCTCGCCCTGGAGCGCGCGGCGCGGGCCGCCGCAGCCCCGTACCACCGTGGGGTGGTGTGGACGCGGGCCGCGTTCCAGCCGGGTTTCCTGCCGCTGCCCGGCGAGGCGTACGCGGCCGCCGGGATCGCCGCGATCGAGATGGAGCTCTCGGCGCTGTACGTCTTCGCGTCGACACACGGTCTGACCGCGGGCGGCGCCCTGGTCGTGGACGGCGCGAACGCCGACGAGCTCGTCGACAAGGACGCCACCGGCGGGTACGACCCGCACCGCGAGGTGGTCGCCGCCGGGGTCGACCGGGGTGCCCGGATAACCTTGGACGCGCTGCGCCTGCTGGCCTCCACCGAGCGCTGAACGACCGTAGCGATCAGCCCGAACCGAGGCGACCAGGGAGAACGGAACGATGCACCCCACTGACCTGCCGGCCCAGGACCGCGGCGGCTCCATAGACCTGCTGGTGCACGGCGGCGACGTGCTGACCGTCGACGCGGCGGGCACCGTCGTGAGGGACGGGGCGGTCGCCGTGCGCGGGGGCCGCGTCGTCGAGGTGGGGCCCGCGGAGCGGCTGCGCGCGGTGTACGAGGCGGCCGAGGAGATCGACGCGCGCGGCTGCCTCGTCCTGCCCGGCCTGATCAACACGCACACGCACCTCGCGATGAACCTGATGCGCGGCATCGCCGACGACGTCACGCTCCAGGGCTTCCTGGCCCGGGTCGTCCCGCGCGAGGCCGCGATCCTCTCGCCGGACACGGTGGCCACCGCGATGCGGGCCGCCGTCGCGGAGTCCGTACGGGGCGGGGTGACGACCGCGCTCGACATGTACTGGTTCCACGAGGCGGCCGAGGAGGCGGCCCGCGACGCCGGGTGGCGGCTGCTGACCGGGCCGACGTTCATGGACGTGCCGGGCCCGCCGGACGGCAGGCCCTACGAGGAGCGGCTCGGCTGGGCGACCGCGCACCTGAAGGCGTACGTTCCGGCGCCGGGCACCCGTCCCGTCGTCTGCGCGCACTCCGCGTACACGCTGGACCCCGCGCAGCTCACCGGGATCACCGCGCTCGCCCGGGAGCACGGCGCGCTGCTGCACATCCACGCGTCGGAGAACGCGGCGGAGGTGGCGACCGTCGTCGAACAGCACGGCGTGCGCCCCGTGGAGCTGCTCGACTCGCTCGGCGTGCTCGGGCCCGACACGCTGCTCGCGCACGCCGTGGACCTCACGGACGCCGAGATCGCGACGCTGGCCCGCACCGGCACGGCGGTGGCGCACTGCCCGGTGTCCAACCTCAAGCTGGGCTGCGGCATCGCGCGCGTGCCCGACCTGCTCCGCGCGGGCGTCACGGTCGGCCTCGGCACCGACGGCGCGGTGTCCTCCAACACGCTCGACCTGCTGGGCGCGGTGAGGGTCGCGGCGCTGGTGCACAAGGCGGGCGGCGACCCCACCGCGGTCGGCGCCGAGCAGGCCGTCCGGATGGCGACCGTCGAGTCGGCGCGTGCGCTCGGACTCGGTGACCGCCTCGGTTCACTGGAGGCGGGCAAGCAGGCCGACCTGATCGTCCTCGACCTGGACCGGCCGCACCTCGCGCCCCGGCACGACCCGTGGTCCACGCTGGCGTATGCGGCGTCGGCCGCCGATGTCCGGGACACTGTGGTGGACGGACGTGTCCTGATGCGCGACCGGACCCTGCTCACCCTCGACGAGCAGGCCGTCCTGCGGGCCCTCCAGGACGCGGCGACCGCCTCCGAGGCGGCACCGGTCTCCTGACCCGCAGCCCCGGACCGAAGTGACAGCAACCCCCGAGAGCTCCCGAAGTGGCACCCACCGCATGACGTTCGAACCCACCCGCGGCTTCACCGGCCGCGCCCGAGCCGCCGACCGCGACCCGCGGCTGCCCCCGGGGCAGTACGACGCGGGCGACGGCTGGCCCGTCCTGTCCGCCGAGGTCACCCCGCGGCTCGCCGCCGCCGACTGGACGTTCCGCGTCGACGGTCTCGTCGCGGCCCCGCACACCTGGAGCTGGGACGAGGCGCACGCACTGCCCGCGTCCGAGTACCGGGGCGACATCCACTGCGTGACGAGCTGGTCCAAGTTCGGGGTGCGGTTCGGCGGGGTGAGCCTGGACACGTTCCTGGCCGCGGCCCGCCCGCTCCCCACGGCGGCGCACGTCGTCGCGTACTCGCACACCGGCTACACCACGAACCTCCCGCTGTCCGACGTGACGGACGGCAAGGCGTGGATCGTCTGGGAGTACGGCGACGGGCCGCTGCCCGCCGAGCACGGCGGCCCGGCCCGGCTGATCGTCCCCCACCTGTACTTCTGGAAGAGCGCCAAGTGGGTGGCGGGGCTCCGGCTCCTCGACCGCGACGAGCCCGGCTTCTGGGAGCAGAACGGCTACCACCACCGGGGCGACCCGTGGGCCGAGGAGCGTTACGCCGGTGACTGACCTCACGAATCCCGGACCCGATGAGCGTTTCGTGCCGCCGACGGCGTTCGCCGTGCCCGGCCGCATCGCGGTGAGCAACCGTTCCGCGGCCATGTGGCAGCGGGCGACAGTCGTGGAGATCCGCCGCGAGACGCCGCTCGTGTCGACGTTCCGCCTGAAGGTGCCCGACTGGCAGGGGCATCTGCCGGGCCAGCACCTGATGCTGCGGCTCACCGCCGAGGACGGCTACGTCGCCCAGCGCCACTACTCGATCGCCTCCGCGCCCGACGAGAGCGGCGAGATCGAGCTGACCCTCGACCACGTGCCGGGCGGCGAGGTGTCGGGGCACCTGCACACCGTGGCGCACGTCGGCGACACCGTCGAGGTGCGCGGGCCGCTGTCCGGCTTCTTCGCCTGGCCGGGCGACCGTCCCGCGCTGCTCCTCGGGGCCGGCTCCGGCGTGGTGCCGCTGATGTCGATGGTCCGCCACCACCGGCTCGCCGGGCTCGCCGTGCCGGTGCGCCTGATCGTGTCGGCGCGCACGCCCGAGGACCTGATCTACGCGGACGAGTACGCCGACGAGACCACCGTCGTCCTGACCCGGTCCGAAGGCCGCCTGAACGCCGGCCACTTGGCGCCCCACCTGGACGCGGCAGGACGGCCCGAGGGCGGCTGGGAGGCGTACATCTGCGGCTCCAACGGGTTTGCCGAGCACGCCTCGCGCCTCCTTGTGGAGGGCGGCCAGCCGGTGGACCGGATCCGGATCGAGCGCTTCGGCTGACCCGCTCCCCCGTCTCTCCGTACGAGGCGACCGCGCCGCGGTCCATAATCGCCTGGCGCGACGGCACGTACGTCACCAGTTTGGACCCCCAACTCCTCCTGGAGGCGCTGAGTTTCGTCGTCGACTTCCACCGCGACGACACGGTCCTGGAGTTCCTCGCCGTGCGCCGGACCCTGGAACCGGCCGCCACGGCGATGGCCTGCGCCCATCTCACCGACGCCGAACTGGACGCGCTGGGCGGGCAGTTGGACGCGCTGGGCGCCGCGCCGTCCGTGGAGGAGCTGGTCGCCTGCGACCTGGAGTTCCACCGCGGCATCGTCCAGTCCTGCGGCAACTCCGTGCTGTGCTCCCTGCTCGACGGCCTCTCCGGGCCCACCACCCGGGCTCGCGTGTGGCGCGGCCTGACCCAGGAGGACGCCGTCAGCCGCACGCTGCACGAGCACCGGGCGATCCTCGCCGCGCTGCGGGACCGCGACGCGGAGGCGGCCAGGTCGTGGGCGACGGTGCACATCGCGAGCGTCGAGCAGTGGCTGCGCTCCACGCTGTGACACCGCCCCGCTGCCCTGCGTGAAACCGTCGTTTCCCGGGCCCGGACGTGGGCAGTGATCACGCACTCCCCCACGCAAGGGGGCTGCGGAGGGACCCCGTGGACGCCGTAAGGTTGGGGGGTACGCAAGGGAACGTCGGAAGGAGGCCTGGGTGATCGAGCTCGAGGGGGTACCCGAGCTGGTCGACCCGGTCATGGTGGCCGCGTTCGAGGGCTGGAACGACGCCGGTGACGCCGCCTCCGCCGCGGTCGCGCATCTCGACAAGGAGTGGAAGGGCGAGGTGTTCGCGGCGCTGGACGCCGAGGACTACTACGACTTCCAGGTCAACCGGCCGACGGTCTGGCTCGACGGCGGGGTGCGCAAGATCACCTGGCCGACGACGCGTCTCTCGGTGGTCCGCGTCGGCGGCGACAAGCCCCGCGACCTGGTCCTGGTGCGGGGCATCGAGCCGTCCATGCGCTGGCGGTCGTTCTGCAACGAGATCCTGGGCTTCGCGCACGAGCTGGGCGTGGAGCTCGTGGTGATCATGGGGGCGCTGCTCGGCGACACCCCGCACACGCGCCCCGTCCCGGTCAGCGGCGTGACGTCCGACCCGGACCTGGCGCGCACCATGGACCTGGAGGAGACGAAGTACGAGGGTCCGACGGGCATCGTCGGCATCCTCCAGGAGGCGTGCACCCACGCGGGCGTTCCCGCCGTGAGCCTGTGGGCGGCCGTCCCGCACTACGTGTCGCAGCCGCCCAACCCCAAGGCCACCCTGGCGCTCCTCAACCGCCTGGAGGACCTGATCGGCCTGCGCATCCCGCTGGGCGAACTGGCCGAGGACGCGCGCGCCTGGCAGGTGGGCGTGGACCAGCTGGCGGCCGAGGACAGCGAGGTCGCGGAGTACGTCCAGTCGCTTGAGGAGGCGCGGGACACCGCGGAGCTCCCCGAGGCCTCCGGCGAGGCCATCGCCCGCGAGTTCGAGCGGTATCTGCGACGCAGGGACGGCGGTGACGGAGGGGCGTATCTGCGGGACGCGCCCAGCGACCGCACCCGGCCCCCGAAGCCGAAGCCCACACAGCGGCCCGGCCAGGGCGCGGAGGGCGAGAGCGACGGCGACGATTCCGGCCCGTCCGGCACGTCCGATTCCCCGGACGACTGAGGACCGTCTCGGCGTACGCACCGTCCGTGGGGCGGCGCCGGGCGGGGTACGTCCCGTCCGGCGCCGCCCAACTGCTCTACGCGCAGGTGAACTTGGCCGCGGCCCAGTCCGCGTGGTCCCCGCTCCTGGAGTTGTTGGTGTCCGTCACCTTCAGCCGGACGTGCCGGGCGCCGCGCACGTCGACGTCGACCGGGACGGTCGCCGACGCACCCGTCACCTTCGGTGACGTCCACAGCGCCCTGCCGTCGGCCTCGACCGAGAAGGCGACCTCTCCATAGCCGTTGATCTCGTCGTCGATGCCCGCGTCCGCGGTGAACTTCGAGCAGCGGCCGCCCGGGTAGACCTCGATGACGGAGTCGGCGTGCGTGCCGATCCCCTTCTCGTACGTCTTGCCCGCGAGGGTCAGTGTCCGGCCGTCGCCCGCCCCCGACTCGCCGTTGCTGCGGTCTCGTTCGGCGGGACCGTAGCCGTTGGTGGACGTCAGCCACGCCATGTCGCTCGCCCAGGTGTCCTTGCCGGGCGCTTCGGGCACCACTGCGAGCGCGAACCGTGCGGTGGCGGTGCGTTCCTGGCCCGCCGAGCGGTAGCGGGCGCTCGCGGTGAGCGGCAACTCGCCCGGTTCCGCGTCCTTGGCCGGGGTGACGGCGAGCTCGACGCGGCGCGTGGTCCCGGCGGGGATCCGGCCGGCCTGCGCGGCGGTGACGGTCCACCC
The DNA here is from genome assembly GCF_042881135.1 of Streptomyces sp. NPDC058284. Lineage (NCBI taxonomy): Bacteria > Bacillati > Actinomycetota > Actinomycetes > Kitasatosporales > Streptomycetaceae > Streptomyces > Streptomyces sp. NPDC058284. The sequence continues at coordinate 179,526 of NZ_JBHVYE010000016.1, read as the reverse complement.
CTTGGGCGCGTCGAGGGTGACATCGACGCCGGTGGCGGCCCTCGTGCCCGCCGTGACGTCGACGGCTACCTTGCCGGGGGTGCCCGCGCCGAGCTCCTGACCGGCCGGTACGTTCACCGCGGCGGTAGCGCCGGACACGGCGCCGCCGACGGCGCTGGTGTCGTCGAGCGTCAGCCCGAAGGAGCGGTCGGTGCGCCGCGAGGCCGTCTTCACCCGCACGACCCCGCCCCGGTCGTCCCGGTCGTAGAACCAGCCCTGCCGGGCGCTGTCGTACGCGCTCCTCGACGTGAACCGCGGCAGCCGGTGCCCGTCGAGCGCGACCCGGCTCGGCGCGTCCCCGGTGTGCAGCGTGAACGCGTAGGGCCTGCTGCGCTGCTTGCCATCGAACTCGCCCTTGTTGGCGCCGATCCGCACGCTCACGTCGCCCGCCCCGGAGCGCGGCGCCCGCACGTCCGCACGCTGCGTGGCGTACTTTCCGACGCGGTGCTGCCGGGTCACGCCGTCGTCCTCGTACAGCTCGAAGGACGACCGGCCCTGCGGGTAGATGTCCCAGGCGAGCGGGGAGTCCGCCTTGCGGTCCTGGTAGGACCGTATGCCGCCCGGCCACATCGGCACGCTCGCGCCGCCCTTGACGAAGAGGGGCAGTGTGTCGAGGGGGGCGCTGTAGCCGTCGATCGTGGTGGGCCCCTGGTAGGTCCGCCCGGTCCAGTAGTCGGTCCAGGTGCCCTTGGGCAGGTAGATGCCGTCGCGGGTGGCGGTGTCCCGGTAGACGGGCGCGACGAGGAAGTCCTCACCGGTCAGGAACTCGTACTTGGCGGCGTCGGTCGCGGCCCTGGGGTCATGGGGGTACTCCAGGGCCAGCGGCCGCACCGCGCCCACACCGGTCCTCGTCGCCTCGTGGGCGTACGAGTAGAGGTAGGGCAGCAGCGACTCGTGCAGCTTCAGGTACTTGCGGTTGATGGAGGTGTAGGGCTCGCCCTGTCGGAAGGGCTGCTTGTCGGTCGCGGCCCAGCCGTCCATCGTCATCGTGACCGGCAGGAACATCTTCCACTGCAGATCGCGAACGTACGTCTTGGGGCTGCCGCCGAAGATGCCGTCGACGTCACCGGTGGTGTAGGCGAGACCGGACATGGTCGACCCGGCGTACGTCGGGATCTGCCAGCGGATGTACTCCCAGCTGCCGCTCTGGTCGCCGGACCACTGCACGCCGCAGCGCTGCGCGCCGGACCAGCTCTCGGGGGCCCAGGTGAAGCCGCGGGCATCGCTGTTGTCCTCGATGCCGCGGTAGGCGTCCTTGCAGCCGTCGAGTGCCTTCTTGTAGCCGTCGCCCACCCAGGCGACGTCGAGCTTGGCGACGCGCTGGCCCGCCCTGACCTGCTCGGCGATCTTGTCGAGGCCGTCCTCGGTCCACAGCCCCATCTTCATCCTGCGGTCCGCCAGGCCCTTGGAGACCTCGGCGAGATTCTCGTAACCGCAGCCGTAGCCGTCGTTGACGAGCATCCAGCCGTTGGGCATGTCGTGCTCGACATAGCCGTCGGCGACCTTCAGGGCATCCAGGGTGTGGCGCTCACCGCGGTTGGCGTTGTGGAGGTAGCAGTCCGCGTCGCCGATCTCCATGCCGTAGACGGGCGGCATGAAGGGCTTGCCGGTGAGCTTCGTGTACTGCCCGATGACGTCCTTGGCCGCGTCGTCGCCGCGCCCCGCGAAGTAGTAGGCGTCGAAGCGCTGTTCCGCAGCGGTGGCGGTCACGGGCTCGGCGAAGTCGTACGTGTTGGGGGCGTAGGTGTTCCGGAAGACGCCGTACCCGGCCGAAGACAGGTAGAAGGGCACGGAGTTGGGGTGCCCGCCGTCGTCCCAGTCGTAGTCGACGCCGACCTCGACCTTCTTGCCGCGGTGCGAGGTGTTGCCGCGGCCGTTCTGCATCCCGGCCCCGTAGAACTGCTCGTCCGCCCCGCGCGCAAGGCTCTGCGTGGTGGCGTCCTTGGTCCAGGAGAGCCCCTTGGACTCGGCCCAGACGCGGCTGCCGTCGGCCCGGTACAGGGCGAAACGCAGCGGCGACTTGTAGGCGCGCAGCGTCACCTCGGAGGTGCTCAGCTCGTAGCGGTCGCCCTTGTCCGCCCACGAGGTGCGCGGCGCCTTGCCCTGCGGCAGGACGATGTCCTTGCCCGCCGGGTCGGTGAACGTCCCGTCGGGCGCGAGTTCGAGCCGGAAGGTCCCGGCCGACACGAAGCTGACGCGGGCCTCGGCCCGGCCCGCGGTCAGCCGGTAGACGGGTCCTTCGTGAGCGAACCCGGTGACGTCACCGACGGTGGTCGCGGGCTCGTCGGCGGCCCGCGCGGAGCCGCCGCCGGGCCCCGCGAAAGCCACGAGAAGGCCCAGGAGGGCGGCAGCGGCCGCCGATCTGCAGCGCGTGGAAGATCTCATGGCGGAGGTCTAGCGCTTCGACCGGCCCCGGGGCCATGGACTTTGCTGCCCTGCTCGTGGACTTCCGGCGGCGCACCCGCCCTGCCGGGCGGACCCGCACACGAAAAGCCGGACGGGCGGAAGATTCCAGCCCGTCCGGCGATTGAGGACGAGCCCGCAGGGCGATCGACCTCAGCGAGGACGACAGCTACAAGGCCACGCCGAGCAGCGCGTCCACGGCACGGGATACGACGCCGGGCGCGCCCTCGTCCGAACCGCCGTCGGCGTCCTGACGGGCGGCCCAGGCGTCGACCGCGGCGAGCGCCTTCGGCGCGTCCAGGTCATCGGCGAGGGCCTCGCGGATCTCCTCGACGAGCGCCTCGGCGGAAGGCCCGTCGGGACGGGAGACGGCCGCACGCCACCGGCCGAGCCGCTCGACGGCCTCCGCCAGAACCGCGTCCGTCCACTCCCAGTCCGCGCGGTAGTGGTGCGCGAGGAGGCTGAGGCGGATGGCGGCCGGGTCGACCCCGTCGCGCCGCAGCTTGGAGACGAAGACGAGGTTGCCCTTGGACTTGGACATCTTCGCGCCGTCCAGGGCGACCATGCCGGCGTGGACGTACGCCTTGGCGAAGGGGAACTCACCGGTCAGCGCCTGGGCGTGGGACGCGCCCATCTCGTGGTGCGGGAAGGCGAGGTCCGATCCGCCGCCCTGCACGTCGAAGCCCATGCCCAGGTGGTCCAGGGCGATGGCGACGCACTCGATGTGCCAGCCGGGCCTGCCGCGGCCCAGCGAAGCCCCGTCCCAGCTCGGCTCGCCCTCCCGGGCGGCCATCCAGAGCATCGGGTCGAGCGGGTCCTTCTTGCCCGGGCGGTCCGGGTCGCCGCCGCGCTCGGCGGAGAGCAGCTTCATGGCGGCGGCGTCGAGCCCGGACACCTCCCCGAAGTGCGGGTCCGACTCGACGGAGAAGTAGACGTCGCCATCGAGCTCGTAGGCGGCTCCCATGTCGCGGAGCCGTTCGACGAGCGGCACGATGCCGGGTATCGCCTCGACGGCTCCGATGTAGTGCTGCGGCGGCAGGAGCCGCAGCGCGGTCATGTCCTCGCGGAACAGCGCGGTCTCGCCCTCGGCGAGTTCGACCCAGTCCTTGCCGTCGCGGTTGGCGCGTTCCAGGAGCGGGTCGTCCACGTCGGTCACGTTCTGGACGTAGTGAACCTGCCGCTTGGTATCGAGCCACACGCGTTGCACCAGGTCGAACGCGTTGTAGGTCGCCGCGTGACCCATATGGGTCGCGTCGTACGGGGTGATGCCGCAGACGTAGATACGGGCGACGGGACCGGGGTCGAGGGTGACGAGTCCACCGGTCGCGGTGTCGTGGATCCGGAGGTCGCGGCCCTTGCCAGGAAGGGCGGGGACCTCAGAAGCGGGCCAGGCATGCATGCCCTGAGCCTAACCGGACGGGGCGTCCGCATACGAGTGGGGATCAACGAATCGGTGTCCGGTTCCGCACTCTTGCCGGATCCGGCGCTATGTGCCGTGCCCGTCGGCACCGGGCCGGGCCCCGCTGCTCGGGCTAGACGGGCGGCCAGGGAATCGGCGGCCAGTCCCCCGTCGGCTCCGGATGGCGCCCCGACCGCAGCAGGGCCGCCACCCGGCCCCGCAGCGCCTCGGTCTCCGCGGGGGTGATCAGCCCGGCCAGCCGCTCGGCCAGCGCGCCGCCCTCCTTGAGCCCGTCCCGCAGGGTCCCCAGTACCTCGACGGCCTCGTCCGTCAGGGGCTCCCCCGCCCACCCCCACAGCAGCGTGCGCAGTTTGTTCTCGGCGTGGAAGGTGACGCCGTGGTCGATGCCGTAGAGGCGGCCGTCGGCGGCCAGCAGATGGCCGCCCTTGCGGTCGCTGTTGTTGATCACCGCGTCGAGGACGGCGAGGCGGCGCAGCCGTACGTCGTCGGCGTGCACGAGGAGCGCCGTCCGCTCCTCGTCGACGCGCGCGAAACCGACCGCTTTCCAGCCCTCGCCCGGTTCCTCGCCGTCGACGAGGGCGAGCAGCTCCGTGTCGTCCGAGCCCTCGATCCACAGCTGGCACATGCCCTCGCCGTGCGGTCCCTGGCGCAGCACGGTCGGCGGCACCAGGTCCCAGCCGGTGGCCAGCGACACCTCGTACGCGGCGACCTCGCGCTGCGCGAGCGTGCCGTCGGGGAAGTCCCACAGGGGGCGCTCGCCGGCGACGGGCTTGTAGACGCAGGCGGCTTCTCGGCCCTCGTACGCGACCGTGCAGTACAGCACCGCGTTCGAGGCCTCGCGGATGCGTCCGCGCACGGTCAGCTCCCCGCGGGTGAGGAGCGCGACGTGGTCGGTGCTCACGCTCCCCGCCGGTATCCGTTCTGGCGCGGGCATACATGTCCTTCCGGGTCGAGCGGGAGGCTGCACAGCGGGCACGGCGGGCGTCCCGCGTTCACCACGTCGAGGGCCCGCTTGGTGAAGGCGCGGGCCTGCGCCCCGGTGAGCCGGACGCGGAGCATCGGCGGGCCGTTCTCCTCGTCCTGCAGGAGCTTCTCCTCGGCCGCCGCCAGATCGTCGTCGGTCTCGGCGTCCAGCTCGACGAGGGCCTGGGCCTCGACGATCATCCGCTCCTCCTCGCCGTCCCAGGCGAGCGCCATCGTGCCGACGCGGAACTCCTCCTCGACGGGCGAGTCGAGCGGCGCGCTGTCGGTGACCTCGGAGGGGGCGACGGCCGGCACCGCGGCGCTGCCCCCGCTGCGGCGTACGACCTCGTCGAGGAGTTCCTCCATGCGCTCGGCGAGCGCGGCCACCTGGGTCTTCTCCAGGGCGACGCTGGTCACCCGGACGCCCGCGGAGGCCTGCAGGAAGAAGGTACGCCGTCCGGGCAGCCCGACCGTTCCCGCGACGAAACGCTCCGGCGGGTCGTAGAGGAACACCTGACGGGACACGTCCTGTCTCCATTGATCGACTGCAAAGTACGGGGGTGTCGCGACGGCTTCGCCGCGACGGCTGAACGGCTGCGGACGGGCTGCGGGGGCAGCTCCGGCCCGCCTCACCCTACTGCGGGCGACGATCACGGTGCGCCCGCACCGCCTCCCACCGTGGCGTCGGCGCCCGTCGCGTCCTCGCGCGGGGCCAGCGAGGCGAAGTCGCCGGTGTCCCCGAGGCGTACCAGGAAGGGCCGTAGCCGGGTGTAGCGGATGGCGGTGACGGAACAGGGCTCCACTGAGATGCGCTGGAACAGGTCGAGGTGGAGGCCGAGGGCCTCGGCGACGAGGGACTTGATGATGTCGCCGTGCGAGCACATCAGGTAGACGGCGTCCTCGCCGTGGTCGCGCTCCACGCGCGCGTTCCACTCGCGTACCGCCTCGGCGGCCCGCGTCTGCATGGCCCGCATGGACTCGCCGCCGGGGAACGCAGCGGCGGACGGGTGGCGCTGGACGACCTCCATCAGCGGCTCGTCGGAGAGTTCGGCGAGCTTGCGGCCCGACCAGTCGCCGTAGTCGCACTCCCCGATGCGGTCCTCCGTGTGCTCCTGGAGGCCGGGGCGGGCGGCGAGCAGCGGCGCCACGGTCTCCCGACAGCGCTGCAGGGGGCTCGTGACGACCTCGGCGAGGGGCAGCGCGGCGAGCCGTCCGGGCAGCGCGGCGGCCTGCGCGGCGCCCCGCTCGTCGAGGGCCACACCGGGGGTCCACCCGGCGAGCAGACCGGCGGTGTTGGCGGTGGAGCGTCCGTGCCGGACGAGGATCAGCGTGGGCATGCGGTTCAGCCTAAGCGGCTCAGGGGGTGCGAAACCCGGATGGCCGGGAAGAATGCGCGGTGTGATCGTCGACTGCGCCATTTACCGAGAGGGACGCCGCACCCAGGGCCCCGAGGACTTCTCCGCTGCCCTCGACGAGGCGAGAGCCTCGCGGGAGGCGTTCGTGTGGATCGGTCTGCACGAACCGACGGAGGACGAGTTCGACAAGGTCAGCCAGGAGTTCGGGCTGCACGCGCTGGCCGTGGAGGACGCCCTCAAGGCCCACCAGCGGCCCAAGCTAGAGGTCTACGACGACTCGCTGTTCATGGTGCTCAAGCCGGTCGTGTACGAGCAGGACAGCGACACCGTCTCCTCCGGCGAGGTCATGATCTTCATGGGCGACTCGTTCGTGGTGACCGTCCGGCACGGCGAGGGCGCGCCACTGGGAGCCGTACGCCATCGCCTGGAGGCCGATCCTGACGTCCTCAGGCACGGGCCCACATCTGTCCTGTACTCGATCGCCGACGCCTCCGTGGACCACTATCTGGAGGTCGCCGACGAGCTTCAGGCCGACCTCGAGGTCCTCGAGGCGGAGGTGTTCTCGCCGGACGGCGGCAGTTCCTCACGGAACACGGCGTCGCGGATCTACACCTTCAAGCGGCAGATCCTGGAGTTCCGCAGGGCGACCGGACCGTTGGCGCTGCCCGTGGCGCGCCTCTCCGGAGCGGGCCCTTTCGGCCCCTCGGTGCCCTTCGTGGACGAGACGGCGCAGCCCTTCTTCCGTGACGTCAACGACCATCTAACGCGCGTCAACGAGTCCGTGGAGGGCCTTGACCGGCTGGTGTCGGACATTCTGAACGCGCATCTGGCGCAGATGAGCGTGCGGCAGAACGACGACATGCGGAAGATCTCGGCGTGGGCCGCCATGGCCGCGGTCCCCACGATGATCGCGGGCATCTACGGGATGAACTTCGACCACATGCCCGAGCTGCACTGGGTGTGGACCTACCCGGCCGTGATCCTCCTGATGGCCGGCATGGAAGTCGTCCTGTACCGGATGTTCAAGCGCCGCGGCTGGCTGTAGGGGGCCGGGAGCGCCCGGGATCCGTCCTTCTGCGGAGTGCGCGGTGTCTCATGGGACCCGATCGGCCGGCGGCCGGTCTCGTCCGGTCAAGCACAGTGCGAGCGTGGCCATCAGGGCGCAGCCGGTCATGCCGAGGAACAGCGGCACGACGGTATGTCCGCCTGCCACGCCCATCAAGGGAGCGACGGCCGCTCCGAGGATGCTTTGCAGTGTGCCGAGCACTGCCGAACCGGTGCCGGCCGCGTGTGGTACGCGTGTGAGGGCGAGTGCGGGGGCGGTGGCGAAGACCTGCCCGAGGCCGAGGAAGCCGATGCCGACCAGGCCGAGGGCCCACACCCGGTTGAGATTTCCTGTGGCGGTGACGAGTAGGGCGAGGGCGCTCGACATCAGGAGCACGGCAAGGCCGGTGTGCAACAGGAGCCGGGAGCCATAGCGGCTCACGAGGCGGGTCGCGGCGGCGCTGGAGGCGGTCGCGGTGAGGGCGCCGACGGAGAAGGCCATGGACGCGTCGCCGACGCTGAAGCCCAGAACGTTCTGCAGCAGGAAGGGGGAAGCGGCGATGTAGCAGAACAGGGTGGCACTGGCGAAGCAGAAGGCAAGTGTGTGGCCGAGGTAGAGGCGGTCGGTCAGGACCGACACGGCGGCCTTGAGCGTGGTCCGGATGCCGCGGGCGTGTCGGTGTTCGCCGGGCAGGCTCTCCGGAACGAGGAGCAGCGCGGCCAGGAACATGAGCGCGGTCACGCCGGCCAGCACCCAGAAGACCGTGCGCCAACCGCCGGAGCCGTTCACTATGGCCCCGCCGGCCAGCGGCGCCACGATGGGCGCGCTGCCGCCCAGGGCCATCAGCATGCCGAAGATCTTTGTGGCGGCCGTGCCGGACGCGATGTCCGAGACCACGGCACGGCCGACGACTACGGCTGCGGCCCCGCTGAATCCCATGAGGAATCGCAGGCCGGTCAGGAGTTGGATCGAGGGGGCGACGGCGCACAGCGCCGTGACCAAGGTGCAGATGCCGGTTCCGAAGAGGATCGGCTTCCGGCGTCCGTACCGGTCGGAGAGAGGGCCGAGGATCAGTTGGCCGACGGCGAGGCCCAAGAGGAACGTGGTGAGGGTGAGTTGGACGCCGGCGGTGTCCGTGGACAGGTCCCGGGCCATGGCAGGAAAGCCCGGAAGGTACATGTCCGTGGAGAGTGGGATCACGAAGGACAGCAACGCGAGGGTCGTGGTCAGGCGACCCGGCGGGGACGGGGGCGCCGGCTTCGGCACCGGCCGGCCGGCTTGGCTGCGGGCATGGGTGGTCACGGTCGCTCCGGGGGAGGAAGGGCAACAAGGCAAGGTGACTATAGTTATATAGCTATAGGGAAAGCTAGGATGGGAGGGTGACCAAGGGCAATAGCGAACTCCACGACCAAGCGCTCCTGCGCGAAGCCAGGCAGCTGACCCCCGCCGTCTATGCCCTCGCCCGCGTCCTGCGGCTGCGGGGGGTCGAGGAGGCGGGGCTGCTTCCGCTACCGCCGTCGGACCTGGAAGTTCTGCGCTATGTGCTGGAATCCCCGGGCACAGGAACGGGCGAACTCGCGCGCGAACTCGGGCTGCACGGGAGCAACGCCAGTACCGCCGTGCGGGGTCTGGTCGCCCAGGGGTTGATTCGACGCGAGACCGATCCTCACGACCGTCGAGCCGTTCGGCTGTTTCCGACGCTGGACGCCCAGCACGGAATGGCTCGGATCGAGAATGCCTGGGCCGCCCTGTTCGCCGATGCCCTGGCCGCGCTGCCCGCCGATGACCGTGCCGCCCTCGCCGCCGCGACACCCGCACTGCGAGCTCTCGGCTCCACCTTGCGAGCCCTCCGCCGCGACTGACAGCCCTGCGGCCGGGACCGAGGTGGTGTCGCTAGCGGCGGTTGAGGGCGGCGGGGTCGATGGCGACGTGCAGCCGGAACGATGCGCGCTGCCGGCGGGCGCCGGGGGCGGGCCACATGATCAGCGATTCCCCGTAGAGCTCGTAGCGATACCGCCGGTCTTCGAGAAGTGCGAGGACGTCGGCGACGGTCCACGGGCCGTTGTGCTCGGTGGTGGCGACGCTCATGCCGGACCTCCTTCCTCCGCCTCCTTCGTGCTGCTGTAGGCCCGGTGTGACGCACGGCCTGGTCCGCTGTCGCCGGTTACGCCTGCGCGGCCGGGCCCCGGCCCCGCCCCCGAGGTCAGGCGAACTCGGGGGCCGGTGTCGCGGGGCCGCCCAGGGCGTCGCGCCGCGTGGGCGTCTTCAGACAGACCATCCGCCGCCAGCCGCAGGACCGCTCGAAGCCGTACATGGCGTGCACCCCCGCGGTGAGCAGCTGGCGCTTGGCGTGCGGCCAGTGGAGGATGCGTCCCATGCGGTCCAGCACGGCGAGGCTCACATCGCGGTGGACGCGGATCTCGGTGAGCGCGCACTCGCGCAGGATGCGCTGGATGGCGCGGCCGTGCCCGACGGACGCGAACCGCAGCAACTCCTCGTGGCAGTACGCCAGGTGGTTGTCCTCGTCGTGGGAGATCATCCGTACCGCCCGGCCGATGTCCGGGTGGTCGGCGAAGTACCTGAGCAGCAGCCGCATCTGCTCGGACGCGCGCTGCTCGGTGACCCTGCTGTGCGCGAGGTACGTGACGAGGTCCCGCACGGTGAGCGGCCTGTCGGTCTTCAGCCGGTCGTGGGCGAGGCCGATGCCGTGCCGCTCGAGGAGCATCGTGTAGTCGGTCTCGTGCGGGACATCGGCCGGCCGCAGGCCGCGCTTCTTGAGCAGCGCGTGGAAGATCCTGCCGTGCTTGTCCTCGTCGGCGCCGTGCCGGGCGATCTTGGGGGCGAGCGCGCGTTCGCTCTCCGGGACGAGGGCGGCGATGCGGCCGTTCTCCCAGCCGCCCTGGGCCTCGCCGCTCGCGGCGATGGAGCAGAAGAGCCGGAACGACTCGTCGTGGTCGAGGATCTCCCCGAAGACAGCCTTGGCCGACAGCATCAGCCGACACCTCCATGCCCTGTGCGTGAACCTCCCCTCAGGCCACTCAAGTGCGAGGTTCCCCGCCGGGCAACAGGTGTACGGGTCCGCTCCGCCGAACGAAGGACACCCCGCCGCCGCCAGGCCGTAACCGCGGGCCCCCGTGGTGCGTTGTTCTCCGTGACGGCCGTGGCGGGGAAGACCCCCCGAGCCCCCACCACGGCCGCGGACTTCCCCGCTTGCCTCTTCCCTTACGTTGCCTTGCGCTCGCCCCTCACGTGAGGTCGGCGCGCTCCAGTGCCTCGGTGCCTGCGCGTAGCGCGGTGAGCCGCTCCTCCAGCGTGAAGCCCGCGGGGGCCAGGGTGAGCGTGGTGACGCCGGCCGCGGCGTAGGCCCGCATCCGGTCGGCGATCCGGTCCACGGAACCGAGCAGCGTGGTCGAGTCGATCAGCTGCCGCGGCACGGCGGCGGCAGCGCCGTCCTTGTCGCCGTCCAGGTACTTGTCCTGGATCTCGGCGGCCTCCTTCTCGTATCCCATGCGCCGCGCCAGCTGGTTGTAGAAGTTCTGCTTGCGGCTGCCCATGCCGCCTACGTACAGCGCCGTGTACGGCCGGAACATGTCGGCGAGCGCGTCGACCTGTGAGTCCTCGCCGACGGCCAGCGGCAGCGTCGGGACGACGTCGAAGCCCTCCATCGTCTTGCCGGCCTTCTCACGCCCGGCGCGCAGGTGCCGGATCGCGGTGTCCTCGAGGTGCTCGGCGGCCGGGAAGATCAGCAGGGCGCCGTCGGCGATCTCGCCGGTCTGCTCCAGGTTCTTGGGGCCGATCGCGGCGACGTACAGCGGGATGTGCTCGCGCTGCGGGTGGACGGTCAGCTTGATGGGCTTGCCGGGGCCGCCGGGCAGCGGCAGCGTCCAGTGCTCGCCCTCGTAGGAGAGGCGCTCGCGGGTCATGGCCTTGCGGACGATCTCGACGTACTCACGCGTGCGGGCCAGCGGCTTGTCGAACTTCACGCCGTACCAGCCCTCGGAGACCTGCGGCCCGGAGACCCCGAGGCCGAGGCGGAAGCGGCCGCCGGAGAGCGAGTCGAGGGTGGCGGCCGTCATCGCGGTCATCGCGGGCTGCCTGGCCGGGATCTGGAAGATCGCGGATCCGATGTCGATGCGTTCGGTCTGCGCCGCCACCCAGGACAGCACCGTCGCGGCGTCCGAGCCGTACGCCTCGGCGGCCCAGCAGACCGCGTAGCCCAGTTTGTCGGCCTCCCTGGCGACGGCGAGATTGTCCGCGTCCATCCCGGCGCCCCAGTAGCCGAGGTTGATCCCGAGCTGCATGACCGATCCCCTTACCGCTGTACTCATGAGTAACGTGCCTGTGCGGGGACTGTAGCGCGCGGTGCGTGATCCGTCAGGAGCGCCGGGAAGGGTGGTGCGGTTCTCCACAATCGCTGGTTTGTCCACAGGCCCGCCCCTCGCCGGGATCCGGCCAGTAATCTCAGCGCCCATGGAGCAGAGGCATCTCGGCCGCACCGGCCTTCGCGTGTCCCGCATCGGACTCGGCACCCTCACCTGGGGTCACACCGAGGAGAACGACGCCGCCGACCTGTTGAAGGTGTTCTGGGAGGCGGGCGGCACCCTCGTCGACACGGCCGATGTGTACGGCGACGGGGAGGCCGAGTATCTGCTCGGGCGCCTGATCGAGCGGCTCGTGCCCCGGCGCGACCTGGTCATCGCGACCAAGGCCGGCAGCGTGCCGGACCCCGAGCGGCGCTTCGACGGTTCGCGCGGCCATCTGCTCGACGCGCTCGACGCCTCACTCATCCGGCTCGGCACGGACTACGTGGACCTGTGGCAGGTGCACGCCTTCGACCCGGCGACACCCCTGGACGAGACCTTGCAGGCCCTCGACATAGCGGTCAGCAGCGGACGGGCCCGCTATGCGGGGGTCTCCAACTTCTGCGGCTGGCAGCTCGCCAAGGCCGCGACCTGGCAGCTCGCCCTGCCGGGCACCCGCACCCGGCTCGCCAGCACGCAGATGGAGTACTCCCTGCTGCAACGCGGCGTGGAGCGGGAGGTGCTGCCCGCCGCCGTCGACCTGGGGGTGGGTCTGCTGCCCTCGTCACCGCTCGGCCGCGGCGTCCTCACCGGCAAGTACCGCCGCGCGACGCCCGCCGACTCGCGCGGCGGCTCCGACCAGCTGGCACCCTTCGTCGCGCCCTACCTGGACGACGCGGCGGGCCGCATCGTCGACGCGGTCGCGACGGCCGCCGACGGGCTCGCCGCCTCCCCGCTCCAGGTCGCCCTCGCCTGGGTGCGCGACCGCCCCGGCGTGACGGCCCCGATCGTCGGCGCGCGCAACGCGCAGCAGCTCACGGCGGCATTGTCAGTGGAGACCCTTAGTCTTCCTGACGAGATCTGCCAGGCGCTCGACGACGTGTCGGCGCCCGTGCACCGCTATCCCGATCACGACTGGAGCACGCTGTGAGTACGGAACCCGCCGCCGCAGAGGACCCGGGGGCCGCTGCCGCGGAGCAGACGGAGTCGCCGGGCGCGCAGGACGCCGCGCCGGAGGCACCGGAGGGCGGCGCCTCCGCCGACGCCCCGGACGCGGGCACCAGCGAGGGCACGGACGCGGGCGAGGCCAAGGGCGAGAGCACCGAGCTGTCCGAGACCGAGGCCGAGATCGCCGCACAGCGGGAGCTGCGGGAGCGCATCGAGCAGCGGAAGGCGTCGAAGGAGGGCCCGATCGAGGCGGGCACGAAGCTGAGCGGCACCGCCGCCGACCTGCTCGCCGCCGTGCGCGCCGTGGAGAGCGGCGAGAAGCCCGTCGCGAGCGCCTTCCGCGATCCGGAGCCCGCACCCCGCAGGCCCGCCCCGTCCCACGCTCCCGAGCCCGTGCGTCCGCGGCAGACCGCGTCGGCGCAGCCCGCCGAGGAGACCGTGCAGGAGATCCGTGCCGTGCTCGCCGAGGGTGGCGCGCCCGCCGCTCTCGCGGAGCAGGCGGCGGCCGTGCTCGGCGAGGGCGCCGGGGAACGACTGCGCGCGGACCCCTGGCAGTTGCTGCGGGTCTCCGGGGTGCGGCCCGAGCAGGCCGACGGGTTCGCCAGGGCCCTGCTCGGCCCGGAGTGCGGGCCCGGTGACGAGCGCAGGGGCCGCGCGATCACCGTATGGCTCCTGGAGCAGGCCGCCGTCGCGGGGCACACGGCGCTCGACTCCGCCGCGCTGATCGCCGCCCTCGGGCAGCGTGCGGTGCCTGATCCGGACGCGGCCGTGCAGAGTGCCGTCGCCGAGGGCGACGCCCTGGTCTTCCAGGACGCCCTGGAAGGCGCCGATGTGCCCGTCCAGCGCTCCGACGAGGGCGCCCATGAGGGTGCGGAGGACGCGGACGGCGAGCCCGAGCGCCCGGTCCGGATCCTGATCGGACTTGAGCGGTACGCGCTCGCGGAGGAGAGCCTCGCCGACGGCCTCGCCCGGGTGATCAACGCGCTGCCCAAGGAGGAAGGACCGGGCCCCGCGGCCGACTGGGAGAGCGCCGCGGCCGGGGCGTCGGGGTCCGCGGCCGAGCTGATCCGCGCCGTCGCCGGGCACGGCCTCGTGCTGCACTCCGGCGGCGAGGAGGCGCGCGCCGAGCCCGCCACGCTGGTGGCCGCGGCGTCGGCCATGGGCCTGCGGGTGTGCGCCGCCGCCCACAGCGCCGACGGACGCGCCCGCCTCGCACGGGCGAGCGGCGCGGAGGGGGCCGCGGTGACCGTGGCGGGGCTGCTCTCCGGCGCCGAGGGTCCCGGCCGCGACGCGGACGGCGCGCTCGCCCTCGACCTCCTGGTCGTCCTGGACGCGCCGCAGCTGGACGTGGAGGCCGCGGCGATGCTCGTCGAGTCCCTGCCGGACGGCGCCCGCCTGGTGCTCAGCGGCGATCCCGGGGTGCTGTGGTCCGCGGGCCCCGGCCGCGTCTTCGCCGACCTCGTCGCCGCGCGTTGCTGCCCGCAGGTCGTCTCGCGCACCCCGGACCCGGGGCCCATCGGCGAGCTGACGTCCGGCATCGGCATCGGCGAGCTGAACCAGGTCGACGCGCCCGGCAAGGAGGTCGTCCTCGTCCCGGTGCGCGACGCCGCGGAGGCGATCCACCGCACCGTGCAGCTCGTCGCGGACTCGGTGCCGAGGGCGATCGGGGTGCCCGCCGAGCAGACGCAGGTCATCACGCCGGGACACGGCGGCGCCGCGGGCACCCGGGCGCTCAACACCGCGCTGAAAGAACGGCTGAATCCGGGCCCCGGCCGCTTCGGCGGCTTCGACCCCGCCGACCGCGTCGCGCACGTCCCGGCGGCCGGCCGTACCGTGCTCGGCCGTGTGGTGCGGGCCGACGCGGAGGGGCTGCACCTGGAGTGCGACGGCGCCCCCGTGGTCGTACCCAAGGAGCGGGTGGAGCGGGAGGTGCGGCACGCGTGGGCGCTCACCGCGCACCAGGCGGCCGGGCTGCGCTGGCCCGCGGTGGTCGTGGTGCTGCCGGGCGACGCGGCACAGGTACTGACCCGGCCGTGGGTGTACACGGCGTTCACCCGCGGGGAGCGGCACCTGTCGGTGGTGCAGGGCGTGGAGCAGGCGCTGCCGCGCGCGGTGGCGGAGCGCCTCTGGAAGGACCGTACGACGCGCCTGCAGACGCTGCTGCGCCCGCAGGTGCCTGCGGCGACGGCCTGAGCGGGCCGCTTCCGCGGTGAGTGCGCCCGCCGCCCCGAGTCAGCGGCGGCGGGCGCAGAAGCGATACGCCGGGAGGGCCGTCAGCGGCCGGCCCTGTGGACGTCCCGCCCTTCCTCGTCCGCCTCACCCTCGTCACCGGCGTCCTCATCGCCGTCGGCGTCGATCTCGTCGATCTCGTCGATCTCGTCGATCTCGTCGATGGGGACGGCCACATCCGGGTCGATGTCGATGTCGACGTCCGTGTCGAGGCCGTCGAGCCCGAGCCCCTCGTCGTCCAGTTCGTCGTCGAAGACCACGCTGACGTCGAACCGGCACACGACGCGGTGCGGGTCCGCCTGGTCGAAGGGGGCGTCGAGCCACTCCCCCGGCTCGGCGGGGGTGTCCACCGCGGTGACCCAGAGCGTGGAGTCGCCCTCCTCCAGGCCGAACTCCTTGTGCCGTGAGGAGATCTCGTCCGGTTCGAACTCGCCGAAGAGGACGCCGAGCGCACTGTGCACGGTGTCGGCCGAGCCGGCGCCCCGTCCCACGCCCGCGTCGAGGTCGGCGACCCGCTGGGCCTGGGCGAGCAGCCGCTGCGGCTCCGCCACGGTGTAGTCGCGGCGGATCAGCACGCTCAGCGCGTTCGCCTCCTCCGGGCCCTGGTACGGCGGGAGCGCGTCCTCCGTGCCGGGGATCTCGAAGGGCGTGACCTCGTCATAGCGGTCGTAGAGGAGTTCGTCGTACTCCTCGGCCGCGGAGGCGAGTGCGTTGAACGCTTCGTAGACGGCCGGATCGTCCTCGCCCGACCTGCGTTCGACCGCGGCCAGGTGGCGGTCGAGCGCGGTCTTGACCGCCTCGGCGGCGGCGCGTACCTCGGCAGCGGTGGGCTGCGCAGCATCAGACATAGTGCAGACGCTATCCGTACCGGGCCCATGCCCGCACAATAGATGCGATGCCGGAATACGAATTTGTCGACGTGTATGTACCGCGCGGGGTCACCCGCAAGGAAGCCACACGCCTGCTGACGGACCACGCCGAGTACGGACACTGGGAGTTGGACCGCCTGAGACTGCACCCCGACGGCAGCCGCAGAGTGCGGCTGAAGCGACGGATCATCCGCCAGGTGAGGGCTACCTGGTGAGAGCCGTGCGCCGGGCCTGGACGCGGAACGGAGCGGCTCCCGCCGTCGCGGGACCCGCTCCGTTCGCCTGCCCGTGGGCGGCGGCTCAGCCGGTGGCCCGGGCCCGCCGGTAGAGCACGGTGCCCGCGAGCAGCGCGCCCGCGCCGAGCGGCAGCGCGAGGCCGAGCGGCAGCTCGCTGCCGGTCGACGCGAGCTGCGCGAGCCCCTCCGGCGGAACCAGTCGCGAGGTTCCCTCCGGCGGTACGAGCTGCGAGGTTCCCTTGGGCGGCGTGAGGTTCTGCGCGCCCGGGTGGTTCGGGACGACGTGGTCCTCGGCGCTGCCCGGCGGCCGGGGAGCGTGCGGCTTCCCGGGCTTGCCGTGGTCGTCCGGGCCTCCGGGCTTGCCCGGGTGCTCGGGCTTGCCCGGGTGCTCGGGCTTGCCCGGGTGACCGGGCTTCCCCGGGTGCTCGGGCTCGCCCGGGTGGCCGGGGTGCGTCGGGGGCTTTCCGTGGCCCGGCGGCGTCACCGACGTGCCGGGTTCGTTGGCGCATTCGTTGCCCATGGCCGTGTTGCCGAGGCCGCCGATGGTGACGCTGTTGCCGCAGACGTTCACGGGGACGTCGATCGGCAGCTGCACGTTGTTGCCGGAGCCGACGCCGGGTGAGTTGCTGCTGCTCCCGTGCGCCGACGCTCCGCCGCCCGACTTGTGCGGGCCGCCGCCCCCTCGGGAGGGGTTGGCGCAGTGGTTGCCCGCCGCCGGGTTGAGGACGCCGACCACGTTCACGGTGTTGCCGCACACGTTGACCGGGACGTCGACGGGGAGCTGGACGGAGTTGCCCGACGCCACGCCGGGCGAATCCGAACTGCTGCCGACGGCTCCTGAATCCGCGTGTGCGTAACCGCCGGTCGCGGCGAGAACGCCGGTCGCGGCCGCCACAGTCATCAGGCCTTTGCGCGTGACCTGTCGCATAGCTGTTTCCTGCCTTTTGCCTACCGGAAGACGCCCGGACGTATTCGCCCGGACGTGGAATGCCCGTCGGCCCCGGAGTGCATGGCACGCACTCCGGGGCCGACGGACTCAGACCCTCATGGGGCGAGACGCAACACCGTCACTTGTTGACGCAGACGTTGCCGAAGGCGGGGTTCAGCAGCCCGATCACGGAGACCGTGTTGCCGCAGACGTTCACCGGCACGTGGATGGGAGCCTGGACAACGTTGCCCGAAAGCACGCCGGGGGAGTTCACGGCGGCACCCTGGGCGCCGGCGTCAGCGGTGGCGAAACCCGCGCCCGCGAGCACGAGGCCACCCGTGGCTGCCACAGCGGCGACGATCTTCTTGATCATTATTCCTCCTTGTTGGCAATGCAGTCCCAGCCGCGGACTGCATCACCTGTAACGAGAAGGAAGTAGTGGGGCTACGAGCCTATGGTTCCTTTCACTCTTCTCAGGCAAGTACGCACGCGCTGACGATTATTGGAGAGTCGTTTCAGCACGTAAGAAGCCGCTTTCCGAGCGATTCCCGGACGCTTCCCGGTCGGACTCGGTCAGGAAGCGTCGATGAACCGGTCGAGCACCCGGACGCCGAACTTCAGGCCGTCGACCGGCACCCGCTCGTCGACGCCGTGGAACATGCCCGCGAAGTCCAGCTCCGGCGGCAGCTTCAGCGGCGCGAAGCCGAAGCCGCGGATGCCGAGGTCGTCGAAGGACTTGGCGTCCGTGCCGGCCGAGAGCATGTACGGCACGGCACGGGCGATCGGGTCCTCGGCCCGCAGGGCGGTCTGCATGGCGTCGACGAGCGCGCCGTCGAAGGTGGTCTCCAGAGCCTTGTCGGCATGGACGTCCTCGCGCTTGACCCGGGGGCCGAGCAGCCGGTCGAGGTCGGCCAGGAACTCCTCCTCGTACCCCGGCAGGTAGCGGCCGTCGACGTGCGCGGTGGCCTGCCCGGGGATCACGTTCACCTTGTAGCCTGCGCCGAGCTGCGTCGGGTTGGCGGTGTTCTGCAGGGAGGCGCCGATGAGCTTGGCGATGCCGCCGAGCTTGGCGAGCGTCTCGTCCATGTTCTCCGGGTCGAGCTCGGTGCCGAGCGCGTCGCCGAGCTCGTCGAGGAAGTGCCGCAGCGTCTTGGTGACCCGTACCGGGAACTTGTGCCGTCCGAGCCTGCCGACGGCCTCGGACAGCTCGGTGATCGCGTTGTCCTTGTGGATCATCGAGCCGTGTCCCGCGGTGCCGTCCACGGTCAGCTTCATCCAGTGCATGCCCTTCTGGGCCGTCTCGACGAGGTAGAGCCGCAGGTTCTCGTTGACCGTGAAGGAGAAGCCGCCGACCTCGCTGATCGCCTCCGTGCACCCCTCGAAGAGACCGGGGTGGTTGTCGACGAGGTAGCGCGCACCGTACGTGCCGCCCGCCTCCTCGTCCGCGAGGAAGGCGAGGACGATGTCCCGCGGCGGCTTGCGGCCGCTGCGCATCCGCTCGCGGACGACAGCGAGGGTCATCGCGTCCATGTCCTTCATGTCGACGGCGCCCCGGCCCCAGACGCAGCCGTCCGCGATCTCCCCGGAGAAGGGATGGTGCGTCCAGTCCACGGCGTTGGCGGGCACGACGTCCGTGTGGCCGTGGATGAGCAGCGCGGGCCGCGACGGGTCCTCGCCCTCGATCCTGGCGACCGTGGAGGCCCTGCCGGGGTGGGACTCGAAGATCTTCGGTTCGAGGCCCACCTCGGCGAGTTTCTCCGCGACGTACTCGGCGGCCTTGCGCTCCCCCGGGCCCGAGTGGTCGCCGTAGTTGCTCGTATCGATCTGGATCAGTTCGCGACAGAGGTCGACGACCTCGTCCTCACCGGTGACGGCCTTGCCCGTGCTGGACCCGCTCACGCTGGTTCCTCCCGCATTCGCTGCTGGTGGTCCCCCTCATCCTCTCTCTCCGCGGCTCCACGCCCAAGGGCGGGCGGGTGTCGTCATCAGCAGTTCACAGCGGGTGGCGGGGGTGATCGGGCACCCCTGGAGGCCTGGTAATGTTCTCTGTGTCGCCGCGGGGAACGCCCCGCGAAGACAGACACCTTGTCCGGGTGGCGGAATGGCAGACGCGCTAGCTTGAGGTGCTAGTGCCCTTTAACGGGCGTGGGGGTTCAAGTCCCCCCTCGGACACCAGCTGAGACCCCACTTCACGTGGGGTTTTCTGCATTTCAGGGCAGTGGCGTGACCAACCACGTGACCAACGGCCCAGAGATTCCCCGGGTCAGACCAGGGATGACAGGCCGAGCCTGTTCGCTCCGGAGGCGGCGAGCTTCCGGGCTCCGTTCTTAAGCCTGCCGAAGGTCGACGGCTCGGAACTGTCCGACGCCTATGGGTGGGCCACCGCCCGGCCCCGCGTGATCACGCTCTCCGAGGACGCTCGGCCGCTGTGGCGGATCGTCCGCCGGTACGCGCGCATCCTCGGCAAGACCCTGCCGACCCAGCGGCCGGCCACTGCACTGTCACCGGAACGGAAGCCGGAACCGCTCCCAGGATCCCGGCCGGCCACACCTGCACGGAATGGCGCCACGGTTCTCCGCATGGACGCCTACCGGGCCACGCCCACCCCGGCCCCGGTCCCCGTGCCGGAACCGAAGCGCCCGGAACCGCTCGACGCCAACCCCTTCCGAGCACTCCTCCAACCAAACCAACACAAGCAAGCCCCGGCCCATTTCGGACCGGGGCTTTGTTGTTGAGAGAGGACCTACCGCAACGGGCACTCCAGTTCCGGCATGGCCCGATTCGGTGAGCAGCACACCAGGGCCAGGGACAGATACGAGGGCCGTTCGAGGTAGAAGCCGTGGGACACATCTCCGCCCCAGCCCAGCCGTTCCGCAGCGGAGTGGACCAGCAGCGCCAGCCGCGTGCTGTCACGGTTGGACTCGGAGGCGAACCGGGGTGCGTACTGGGTCAGTTGTTGCCCGAGCCATTCCGCCGCTTCCTTCGGCTCGTCCCAGGTGCCGCGCACGAGCTTTGCGGGCTTGATCAGCCAGTGGGCCGTCTCCAGCGGTGGCAGGTCCACGGTCGGGAACTCCGCCTTCACTTCCCTGTACCGCTGGATCAGCTCCGGCTTATCGGCCGGAGGAGGATCAGGGTGCGGGGGCCGTCGCAGCGCCTCGCCATCGAACCGTTGCTTGGAGCCGGTCCACAGGTAGCCGTGGTGGTGCAACTGTCGTCCCGTTCAGTGCAGGAAGAAGAGGAGCGCCCGACCGGCCCTGCCTCTCGGGGGTGAGCCAGGGCCGGGGGACAAGGAGTGGCCGTCAGGCGGACAGGCCGAAGCGGGCCGGGTCGATACCGGCCGCGTGCAGTTCCTCGGTGGTGAAGCGCAACGGCTCCGCACCGGGCCGCTTGCTGTCGCCCAACGCCCACGCGTGGGGGCCGATCTTCGCCAGCGTGGCGCAAGCCTCGCCGTCAGGGTGCGTGTTGCCTCCGCACGCTTTGAGGAACGTGACGCCGTCGATGGGCAGGCTGTACAGGTCGGTTCCGGTTTCGGGCATGGGTGTGCCTTCCTGGGAGATCAGCGCTGAGGGGGGGGCAGACTCAGAGCCGGTACCGGTCCGGCTTCGACACGAACACGACACCCGGGCCAAGAGCCGTCGCGTTCTCCCGAAAGAGCTCGTGCAGCATCGACCTGGAGTTGTCGCGCATCGCGTTGGTCAGGTTGTCGGCCAGCAAGGCCGCCTCGGACGGGAGCAGAATCATTTCCGTGTCTGCCATATGCCGACCGTTCTTCGTCAGCCACACAGGAATGCGAATTTTGCCGTCAGCATCCCGGTACGCCGGACGGCTTGGGATCGGGTCCATCCGCCAACCCTGCGGGGCCTTCTGTCTCGGATCCTTCGGTTCGGTCGGCATGAGTACATCCTCGGCCCGTCAGCGCCGAGTCTCCAGAAATATGCACGTTGTGGGGTAGAAGATCATGAACGGTAAGAGGTAGCCCACTCTCCGAGCAGCTCTCTGGCATCTCCGTCGAACAACGCATGACGCTCGTACAAACCGAACACTTCGAGGTGTTCCGCGATGTCCCGAGCGTCCTGGAAAACTAGGCGCCCGGTGAACGTCTCGACAGTCGCCAAGCGTTGGTCGTAGACCGTGAAGGTGTTCATTGGGCCTCTTGCGATCACCGATTCCAACGGGATCACGCCAATGCGCACGTTCGGCAGGTGAGACAGTGAGACGAGGCGGTCGATCTGTACGGCCATCGCGGCGTGGGGGACTACAGTCCATCTGACGGCCTGCTCCGTCAACAGGAACGTGAACCGTTTCCTGGCGTCATAGAGGACCGCTTGCCGGTCCAGCTTCTTCGCAACGGTCTTGGAGACATCCACTGGCGCATGGCCCAAGCTCGCCCTGATGTACTCCGGTGTGGCGAGGAGCCCCGTCACCATCGCGGGCAGGAAATACCGGAGCGTCACGGCTTCCGTTTCGAGGCCCGCCAATTCCGACTGCCGCTTCTCTAATCCCCGGCGCCACGACGCCCGCTTTCCCTGCCACTCCGTATTGGCGAGCCTCGCGAGGGCGGCGACTTCTGCCACCATTTCTTGGGGTGCATCGAGGGCTCTGAGAATCAACTCGACGTCGACAAGGCCCGGCGTGATCCGACCGGTCTCAATGTTGCTGAGTTTGGTTTGGGACATGCTGCACCGATGGGCGAGCCAAACCTGTGTACGGCTGGCTCGCCTACGCATCGTGCGCAGTACCGCCGCCAGGTCGGTCTTCGACTGGCCTAGCTGCCCAGGATCAAACGTCAAGGCCCTTCACATACTCCTCGAAAGGCACTGCGTGCTCCAGGGCGATTCGCTGCCATTCCCGATATGGAGCGGGGTCTCCCTCGTATGTCACGCGACTGATCTGGGTGCCGTCTGGCCGGAAGTTCAGGTGTGCGATGCGCAGTTCGTCGAACATCCACCAGTCACGCCCGGAGAGCGGCAGACCGTATCCCTCCTGAGTCACATCCAAGACGCGGATGTCCTCCCCTGCCGCGATGTTGCCGGGGATGCCCCATGCGAACTGGTACCGCTGATAGTCGGTGAGCGGCTGGCGCACGATGCGCACACGGCCGACGCGCTTGCCGGACTCTACGTATCCCCGTACCCGTTCATGCCAGCGAGCATTGTGGTCGTCGGGCTTGCTCTCGCCCCGCAGGAATCGGGCGACGTTCTCCTGCTCCTTCGGCATGGTGTAGGTGGGCTGCGCCTCGAACCGCCACGCTTCGTGCTCGAAGGTGTCGAAGAACCTACGCCACTCCTCACCATCCAAGAGCACGGACGGCCTCCCTCAGAACGTGCTCCGGGATCTCCACAAGGCCGGTGAGGCGGCTCAGTTCCTCGCGTGCCATCGTGCCCTCCTTCGTTGCAGGATCGGTCCCTGGCGCCAAGAGGACGGTAGGTCGGCTGAGCCTGGCAGGTCTACGGCACATCGCCGATATTCGTGTTGTCGGGTAGACGATCATGGGCGGATGAGCGAAGGGAGCCCGCTCCGCCCGGATGGTCACGCGACCAACGCATCCGGGGTCTTCTGCTTTGCCGGGACCGCACGCGGATCTCGTCCGGCAGGAGAGGTCCTGTGCGGTTCGGGGAGCACGTCACCAGGGCTACGGACAGGAATGCGGGCCTCTCCAGATGGAAGCGGGCAGGTCGCCGCCCGGTCCAGCCTTTCGGCCGCGGAGTTGCCCAGGACCGTCGGCCGCGTGCTGTCACGATCCGACTCGGAGGCGAGCCGGGGTCCGCATTCGACCAGTCGTTCCCCCAGCCATTGCGCCGCTACCTTCGGCTCGTCCCAAGTGCCCCGTACCAATTTTCTGGCTTGCGCAAGGTGTGCCTTCCTGTGGGGTCAGTGCTGGGGGCAGACTCGGACCGCGTCCGAGATCTGGCCAACGCCGTTGCCGGGGCTGCTGCGCACCGCCGGTCGGGGCTGGTGTGTCAGCAGAAGCCGACCTCGGTGAAAGCGCACCCACCTCGCTCTGCGTGCGGCAGCGCCTGTCGAGATATGAGCGTCGGAGCCTTCCGGAAGTACTGGCGATGGCCTGATGCAGGGAGCCCGCACAGGCAGCACGACTCCGACTCAGTTCCTCCCCGTCAGCTCGCTCAGCGCGATGTTGAGTCGGAGGACGTTGACCCTCGGTTCGCCCATGAAGCCGAGGGTTCGGGCGTCGGTGTTGGCGGATATCAGGTGCTGTACCTGGCGTACGGAGAGGTGGTTGCGGGCGGCCACGCGGTGGGTCTGGAGACTGGCGTAGGCCGGGGAGATGTGGGGGTCCAGGCCGGAGCCGGAGGACGTGACCGCGTCGGGCGGGACGTCGGCGGGGGTGAGCCTGTGGGTCGGGGTCGAGTTGTCCCTGATCACGGCTGCCTTCGCGGCCTTCACCTGGTCGATCAGCTCCTTGTTGTCGCCGGAGAGGTTGGTGGCGCCGGAGACGAGCAGTTCGTAACGGGTGTTGACGCTGTTCTCGCCGAGGCCGTTGGAGGGGCGCGGCTGGAACCACCTGAGGTCCGGCTCGGGTGTCTTCTGGCCCTTCTTCAGCGGCAGGTCGTAGCGCTGGCCGATGAGTTCGGAGCCGACGGTCCTGCCGTGCGCGCTCACCTCGGAGCCGTTGGCCTTGTCGTGGAAGAGGGCCTGGGCGACGCCGGTCACCGCCAGCGGGTAGAGGACGCCGCAGAGCGCGGTCAGGACGAGCAGGGCGCGCAGGCCCGCCCCCAGCAGCCGGGCGGAGTTCCGTACGGAGTTGTTGTTCATGACCGCGTCACCCAATGCCGGGGAGGAGGGAGAGGAGTACGTCGATGATCTTGATGCCGATGAACGGGGCAATGAGGCCGCCGAGACCGTAGACGCCGAGGTTGCGCCGCAGCATCCGGTCGGCCGTCATCGGCCGGTACCGCACGCCTTTCAGGGCCAGCGGCACGAGGGCCACGATGATCAGCGCGTTGAAGACGACCGCCGAGAGGATCGCGGACTCCGGCGACGACAGGTTCATGATGTTGAGCTTGTCGAGGCTCGGGTACGCGACGGCGAACATGGCCGGGATGATCGCGAAGTACTTCGCGACGTCGTTGGCGATCGAGAAGGTCGTCAGGGCACCCCGGGTGATGAGGAGTTGCTTGCCGATCTCGACGATCTCGATGAGCTTGGTGGGGTTGGAGTCGAGGTCGACCATGTTTCCGGCCTCCTTGGCGGCCGACGTCCCCGTGTTCATGGCCACGCCGACGTCCGCCTGCGCGAGCGCGGGAGCGTCGTTCGTGCCGTCGCCGGTCATCGCGACCAGCTTGCCGCCGGCCTGCTCGCGCTTGATCAGCGCCATCTTGTCCTCGGGGGTGGCCTCGGCGAGGAAGTCGTCCACGCCCGCCTCGTCCGCGATGGCCTTGGCGGTCAGCGGGTTGTCGCCCGTGATCATGACGGTCTTGATGCCCATGCGGCGCAGTTCGTCGAACCGCTCGCGCATGCCCTCCTTGACGACGTCCTTGAGGTGGATCACCCCGAGGACCCGGGCGCCGTTCTCGTCCTCCAGGGCGACGAGCAGCGGGGTGCCGCCGGCCTGGGAGATCGAGTCGTGCAGGGTCCGCGCGTCGGGGGCGACCTCGCCGCCGCGCTCCTCGACCCAGGCGATGACCGAGCCGGTCGCGCCCTTGCGGACCTTGCGGCCCTCGATGTCCACGCCGGACATCCGGGTCTGCGCGGTGAAGGGGACCCATTCGGCGCCGGTCAGCTCGCCCTGGTGGCGTTCGCGCAGGCCGTACTTCTCCTTGGCGAGTACGACGATGGAGCGGCCCTCGGGCGTCTCGTCGGCCAGTGAGGAGAGCTGGGCGGCGTCGGCGACCTCGGCCTCGGTGGTGCCGCGGACCGGGACGAACTCGGCGGCCTGGCGGTTGCCGAGGGTGATGGTGCCGGTCTTGTCCAGGAGCAGCGTCGACACGTCGCCCGCCGCTTCCACCGCACGGCCCGACATGGCGAGGACGTTGCGCTGGACCAGGCGGTCCATGCCGGCGATGCCGATCGCGGAGAGCAGGGCGCCGATGGTCGTCGGGATCAGGCAGACGAGCAGCGCCGTCAGGACGATCAGCGAGGTCTGGTCGTCGGCCCCGGCGTAGATCGCGAAGGGCTTGAGGGTGACGACGGCGAGCAGGAAGACGATGGTGAGGGAGGCGAGGAGGATGTTCAGCGCGATCTCGTTGGGTGTGCGCTGCCGGGCCGCGCCCTCCACCAGGTTGATCATGCGGTCGATGAACGTCTCGCCGGGCTTCGTCGTGATCTTGATGACGACGCGGTCGGAGAGCACCCTCGTACCGCCCGTGACGGCGGACCTGTCGCCGCCGGACTCGCGGATGACGGGGGCCGATTCGCCGGTGATGGCGGACTCGTCGACGGAGGCCACGCCCTCGACGACGTCTCCGTCGCCGGGGATGATGTCGCCCGCCTCGCAGACGACCAGGTCGCCGACGCGCAGGTCGGTGCCGGGCACCGACTCCTCGCCTCCGCCGGTCAGGCGGCGCGCCACCGTGTCGGTCTTGGCCTTGCGCAGCGTGTCCGCCTGCGCCTTGCCGCGGCCCTCGGCGACGGCCTCCGCGAGGTTGGCGAAGATCGTGGTCAGCCAGAGCCAGGCGGTGATCGCCCAGCCGAACCAGTCCCCCGGGTCCAGGATCGCGAGGACGGTGGTGACCACCGAGCCGATCAGGACGACGAACATGACCGGGGACTTGACCATCACACGCGGCGAAAGTTTGCGGAAGGCGTCCGGCAGCGACGTCAGGAGTTGGGCCGGGTCGAAGAGGCCTGCGCCGACCCGGGTGTCGTGGGTGGCGGTGTGACCGGTGGGAAGGTCCTGGTGGGGGGCGCGGTCCGCGGTGGCGACGGAACCGCCGCTCCGGTCGCCGGGCTCGTTCTCGTGCAGGTGTGTGCTCATGACGCAAGCCCCTCGGCAAGCGGTCCCAGCGCGAGCGCGGGGAAATAGGTCAGACCGGTGATGATCATGATTGCGCCGACCAGCAAGCCGGTGAAGAGCGGTTTCTCGGTGCGCAGGGTTCCCGTGGTCGCCGGGACCGGCCGTTGCTGCGCCAGCGAGCCCGCGAGGGCCAGCACGAACACCATCGGCAGGAAGCGGCCGAGCAGCATCGCGATGCCGATCGTGCTGTTGAACCACTGGGTGTCGGCGTTCAGGCCCGCGAAGGCCGAGCCGTTGTTGTTGGCCCCGGAGGTGTAGGCGTAGAGGATCTCGGAGAAGCCGTGCGCGCCGGAGTTGGTCATCGAGTTCCCCGGCGTGGGCAGGGCCGTCGCGACGGCCGTGAAGCCGAGGACGAGCGCCGGGGTGATCAGGATGTAGCAGGCCGCCAGCTTGATCTCGCGGGTGCCGATCTTCTTGCCCAGGTACTCCGGCGTCCTGCCGACCATCAGGCCCGCGATGAAGACCGCGATGACCGCCATGACGAGCATGCCGTAGAGGCCGGAGCCGACGCCGCCCGGCGCGATCTCGCCGAGTTGCATGCCGAGCATCTCGATGCCGCCGCCGAAGCCGGTGTAGGAGGAGTGGAAGGAGTTCACGGCGCCGGTGGAGGTGAGGGTGGTGGCCACCGCGAAGATCGACGACCCGCCGATCCCGAAGCGGGTCTCCTTGCCCTCCATGGCCCCGCCCGCCAGGTCGTGGGCCGGGCCGCCGTGGTGGAACTCGGTCCACATCATCAGCGCGGTGAAGGCGAGCCAGATCGTCGCCATCGTGGCGAGGATGGCGTAGCCCTGCCTGACCGAGCCGACCATCTTGCCGAAGGTCCGCGTCAGCGCGAACGGGATGAGAAGGATCAGGAAGATCTCGAAGAGGTTCGAGAACGGGCTGGGGTTCTCGAAGGGGTGCGCGGAGTTGGCGTTGAAGTAGCCGCCCCCGTTCGTGCCCAGCTCCTTGATGACCTCCTGCGAGGCGATGGCGCCGCCGTTCCACTGCTGCTTGCCGCCCATGAACTGCCCGACCTCATGGATGCCGGAGAAGTTCTGCAGGGCGCCGCAGGCGACGAGGACGAGCGCGCCGACGACGGAGATCGGGAGCAGGACGCGGACGGTGCCGCGCACCAGGTCGGCCCAGAAGTTGCCCAGTTCACCCGTGCGGGAGCGGGCGAAGCCGCGTACCAGGGCCACCGCGACCGCGATGCCCACGGCCGCGGAGACGAAGTTCTGCACGGCGAGGCCGCCGGTCTGCACGACGTGGCCCATGGCCTGTTCACCGGCGTACGACTGCCAGTTGGTGTTCGCCACGAACGAGGCGGCGGTGTTGAAGGCCTGGTCCGGGTCGATGGAGCGGAAGCCGAGTGATCCTGGCAGCGAGCCCTGGAGCCGCTGGAGCAGGTAGAGGAAGAGGACGCCGATGGCGGAGAAGGCGAGGACGCCGCGCAGGTACGCGGGCCACCGCATCTCCGTGTCGGGGTCGGCGCCGATGGCCCGGTAGATCCACTTCTCGACGCGAAGGTGCTTCTTCGAGCTGTAGACGCGGGCCATGTGGTCGCCGAGCGGGCGGTATGCGAGTGCGAGCGCCGCCACCAGGGCGAGCAGCTGGAGCACACCGGCAAGGACGGGGCTCATATCCGTACTCAGAACCTCTCCGGAAAGACGAGGGCGAGGACGAGATAGCCAAGGAGGGCGACGGCCACGACTAGGCCGACGACGTTCTCGGCGGTCACAGCTTGGTCACCCCCTTGGCGACGGCTGCCACCAGCGCGAAGACCGCGATCGTGGTGACGACGAAGGCCAGGTCGGCCATCGTGAGCTCCTGACGGAAGAGATGGGGAAACTGCTCGAACGGACGATTAGAGGAAAGCCTCCGTTCGAGCCGTTCCGTCCTCCGTTGACGCCCTCCATACGGCGCCGGCGGGCCTCTTGACGGGTCTCTTACGATCTCTGCCCGTATGAGCGGGCGTGAGGGCTCTGACCTGTGGGGTTACGCGTCGGGGCGCTAGCTGAGCGGGTGTCCCGCGGTCGCGTCCACGTGGTCCGGGATCTCCTCGTGGCGGTCGCCGACGGTCAGGGTGCCGGTGGGTTCGAAGAGCAGGATGCGGGCGCCGTCGGGGGCGTACGGCCGGTGCTCGGTGCCGCGCGGGACGGTGAAGACCGAGCCCTGCTCCAGCGTGACGCGGCGCTCCCCCGCGGGCTCGCGCAGATCGATGTGGAGCTCGCCGCCGAGTACGAGGAAGAACTCGTCGGTGTCGTCGTGGACGTGCCAGACGTGCTCGCCCTCGACCTTGGCGACGCGGACGTCGTAGTCGTTGACGGAGGTGACGATGCGCGGGCTCCACAGGTCGTCGAAGGAGGCGAGCGCCTGGTCCAGGGAGAGAGGTTCGCTGTTCTTGAGGTGTGGTTCCGGGTTCATGACATCGATCTTCCGGCGTGACGCGCCGCCACCACGAGTGCTAGAAATCGCGCATGCCGCAAGAATCCTCGCAACCGCCGACGCCGCCACAGGCGCGGATGCGGGCGCGGACGCAGGCGCCCCCGCACCGCGTCGTGGTCGTCATCGACGAGGGGACCAACCCCTTCGAAGTCGGCGTCGCCACCGAGGTGTTCGGGCTGCCGCGCCCCGAACTCGGCCTGCCCGGCGCCCTGTACGAGATCGTGCTGTGCGCCACCGGGCCCGAGGTGCGGATGAACCACGGGTTCTTCAGCCTGACCGGCGTACCGGGACTCGACGCCGCCGACACGGCGGACACCCTGATCATGCCGGGCCGCCCCGACCACACCGTGCCGCGCGCCCCGGCCGTGCTCGACGCCGTCCGGCGCGCCCACGCGCGGGGCGCCAGGATCATGAGCTTCTGCACCGGCGCCTTCGCGCTCGCCGAGTCCGGCATCCTCGACGGACGCCGGGCCGCCACCCACTGGCAGTGGGCGCGCCCCTTCCGTGAGCGATTTCCGGCCGTGCGGCTCGAACCGGACGTGCTCTTCGTGGACGACGGCGACATCCTCACCGCCGCGGGCAGCGCCGCCGCCCTCGATCTGAGCCTGTACGTGGTGCGCGGCGACTTCGGCGCGGAGGTCGCCAACTCCGTGAGCAGGCGCCTCGTCTTCGCCGCCCACCGGGACGGCGGACAGCGGCAGTTCGTGGAGCGGCCGGTTCCGCAGGTGCGGGACGAGTCGCTCGCGCCGCTGCTCGCCTGGGCGCAGGAGCGTCTCGCCGAGCCGCTCACCGTGGCCGGTCTCGCGGCCCGCGCCGGGGTCAGCCCCGCGACCCTGCACCGCCGGTTCCAGGCCCAGCTCGGCACCACTCCGCTGGCCTGGCTCACCGGCGAACGCGTGGCCCTGGCCTGCCGACTCATCGAGCGCGGCGAGGAGCGGATCGACGTGGTCGCGCACCGCAGCGGCCTGGGCACCGCCGCCAACCTGCGGGCCAGGCTGCGCCGCGAGACGGGGCTCAGCCCGTCGGACTACCGGCGCAGGTTCGGCCCCGGTGTGCCCGCGGCGGCTGGCCGGATCCCGGCTGCCGTCACGCCCCGGACTCCGTGAAGACTGGGCCCCTCCCACGCACCGGGGGCCGCCGCCCCACCGCGCGCCCACCCCATTGCCACCGAGCAGAGGCGGACCGCCATGCCGAACGGAGCGCAGATCCTGGTCGACGGCCTCGTGGCCGGGGGTGTCCGAGCGTGTTTCGCCAACCCGGGCACCTCCGAGCTGCACTTCGTGGCCGCGCTCGACGGGACGCCCAGCCTGCGGCCCGTCCTCTGCCTCTTCGAGGGCGTGGCGACGGGTGCCGCGGACGGATACGGGCGGATGACGGGCCGCGCCGCCTGCACGCTGCTGCACCTCGGCCCCGGCCTCGCGGGCGGCCTCGCGAACCTGCACAACGCACGGCGGGCCGCGACGCCCCTGGTCAACGTCGTCGGCGACCACGCCCTGCGCCACAAGCGGCTCGACGCGCCCCTGGAGTCCGACATCGGGGCGCTGGCCCGCACGGTGTCGGCCTGGACGCGGCGTACGTACTACGCCTCGGAGCTCGCCGGTGATGTCGCGGCCGCCGTCGCCGCGGCGGCCGGACCGCCCGGCGCCGTCGCGACGCTCGTCGTGCCCGCCGACGTGTCCTGGTCGCAGGCCGACGGACCGCCCGCCTCCCCGCGCCCCGCGCCCGCCCGGCGCGGCCTCGTCTCCGTGGACGCCGTGACGGGCGCGGCCGCGGCGCTGCGGTCGGGTGACGAGGTCGCGCTGCTGCTCGGCGGGGCGGCCGCGCGCGGCGCCGGGCTCGCCGCCGCGGGGCGGATCGCCGGGGCGAGCGGGGCGCGGCTGCTGTGCGAGACCTTCCCGGCCCGTCTGGAGCGGGGCGCGGGGAGTCCCGCCGTCGAGCGGCTCGGCTACCTCGCTGCGGGCGCGGTGCGCCAACTCGCGGGCGTACGGCACCTGGTGCTGGCCGGTGCCGCGTCGCCGGTTGCCTTCTTCGCCCATCCGGGGCAGAGCGGCACCTTGGTTCCCGACGGGTGCACGGTGCACACGCTCGCGGCAGGCGCGGAGGATGTGACGGCGGCGCTCGAAGGGCTCGCCGAAGTGGTCGGGCCGTGCGCGAGGCCCGTACGCCAGGAGGCGGTCCGGCCCGGGATGCCCACCGGTGAGCTGACCGCCGAGTCGGCGGCCGCCGTGATCGGGGCGCTGCTCCCGGCGGACGCCGTGGTCGTCGACGAGGCCAACACCTCGGGTCTCTGGCTGTCCGGGGCGACCGCGGGTGCGCCGCCGCACGACTGGCTGACGCTGACCGGCGGGGCGATGGGGCAGGGGCTGCCGCTCGCGGTGGGGGCGGGGGTGGCCTGCCCCGGCCGGCCCGTGGCGGCGCTGGTCGGGGACGGGGCCTCGATGTACACGCTGCAGGCGCTGTGGACCCAGGCCCGGGAGGGGCTCGACGTCACGACGGTCGTCTTCGACAACGGGTCGTACGCGATCCTGAATCTGGAGCTCGGGGCGGTGGGGGCGGCGGGCGGTGCGCGGGCGCGGCGGCTCCTGGATCTGTCGGGGCCGTCCCTCGACTTCGTCGCGCTGGCGCGCGGGATGGGGGTACCGGCCGAACGGGCCACGACGGCACAGGAGTTCGCCGTGGCGCTGAAGCGGGGGCTCGCGGAGCCGGGGCCGTTCCTCGTCGACTGTGTGGTGCCGGCGCTGGGTTGAGGGCCTGTGTCATGTCCCCGGCCCGGCTCCTTCCCGAAATCTCCGGCCGGGTCCGCGAGCCCAGGGTGTGCCGGGGCCGCCGTCAGCCGCCGGCGCGTGGTCCGCCGTCGCTCACCGGCTGCACCTGCCGCCATGGCGCGAACGCGCTCGCGCCGCGCGGCAGCAGGCCCGCGAGCTCCGGGCAGTGCCGCAGCAGGACGGAGTTCATGCCGCCCTTCTGCACCCAGTCGATGCCGAGCGGGGTGTAGATCTCGGGGCGGAAGTCGACGGTCAGGAAGCGGTCGCTCTGCAGCCGTCGGGTGGCCATCAGGATGAAGACGCGGAAGGCGGTGTCGCTGAAGCCGAAGCCGTGCGGCGGGTTCTCGGCGAACAGGCCGACCACGGTGTCGATCTCGTCGACGGAGCGGTAGACGTCTTTGAGGCGGGCGACGGTCTCGGGGTCCTGCGAGAGGTCCTCGAACCGGCGGATGCGCGGCTTGTGCAGGCCCTCGACGAAGTCGTTGTAGCGGGGCACGCCGCGCCTGCGGGTGCGTACCAGGTCGACGACGGACAGGTCGATGATCTCGCCGTCGCGCTCGAACCGCTGGAGCGCGCGCGGGAAGTTGTGCAGCGTGATCGCGCCCGGGTGGGAGATGCCGAAGGAGTACAGCGTGTCGGCGAGGCCGGTCTTGCGGATGGCGGCCTCGGCGGCGCCGCCCTGGATGTCGCGGAAGCCGAGGGTCTCGAGGCGCTGCCCGAAGTGGTGCTCGCGCATCTCGAAGTCGTCGGGGATCAGCGGGTGCATGCGGTAGACGGTGACGAACTCCTCCGTCAGGGAGTACGGCGTGCCGTGGTGGTCGGGCAGCGTCCTCGGGATGCCCGTCAGCGAGTGGGATTCGAACAGCCACAGGCCGAGCTTCTGCAGCCAGCGGTCCGGCGGCCCGTCCCAGTTGGTGTGCAGGCCCAGGTCGATGGCCTCGGTGGCGAGGATCGCCGGGGTCCACTCCACCGTGTGGATCTTGGCGATGAGGGCGGAGACGACCAGGCGTGCCGTGTGGTAGACGCTCTCCTCGCTCATCGAGGGGTACGTGTGCCGCAGCGCGTCGCAGACCGCGTTGTGCTCGCGGGCGAAGAGGGTGTGCATGGCGCTGAGGCCCATCCACCAGCTCTCGGCGAAGCCGGTCAGCGGGATGCCGTTCGGGCCGATCGGCAGGTGGCCGTCGTCCAGGCGGAGTTTGGCTCCCCCGTCGGGCTCCCGCAGGAACTTGGCGGTCCGCTCGTTCTCGCCGTACACCTCGGAGCCGTCCCACCAGTGGGACGCGAGGTTGTCGAAGAGGATCGGCGGCCGGTCGCCGGGGAGTTCGAGCCCCTCGTTCTCGGCGAAGCGCATCACCTTCTCGGCGGGGCCGCCCGGGGTGTTGTGCCAGGTCGTGCCGGGCGGCAGCGGCACCTCGACGGACTTGCCGCCCGGCTTGTGGCGGCGGTGGTTGACCCAGTCGTGGACCTGGAACTGTATCCAGGCGGCGGCCAGTACGTTCAGCGAGGTCGCGGGCAGGAACGTGTCCCGGTACAGGAGCTGGCGGCTGACCGTGACCGGGTTCGGGACGTCGAAGAGGTCGGGGCGGTAGACCGGCTCGATGTTGCGGCCGAATACCGCGCCGACCGCGCCCATGGCGGGCCGGGAGAGGTCGTTGTAGGTCCCGTCGTAGGACCGGACGGTGCGCAGCTGCTCGTCGAACGGGGCGGGCACGGGCCCGGCCTCGGGCGGCGCCTCGTACACGTCGGTGTCGATGAGGTTGAAGCGGCGCAGCGCCTTGCGCAGGAAGACGAGGTTGAGCAGGCTCGCCTGCAGCGGCAGCCGGTGCCAGGGCACATAGCGGTTGAGGAGGCGGAGCGCGGCGCCGACCGGCGCGCCGAGCGCCTTGTTGCGCAGGGGCTCCTCCGTGACGAAGCGCAGTCCGTGGCGGTGTGCCGCGCTGGCCTCGTAGGCGGACTTGCGGGCGCGGTTGAGATTGCCGAGCGGACGGAAGTCGTCGGTGGTGTACCAGGGGTTGAAGCCGATGACCTCCACGCGACCGCCCGCGGCCCGCGCCTGAGCGGTGTCGAGGTCCTGGCTGGGGATGGTGAGCGTGGCGACGGCCACCGCGGGCGCGACGGACTCCGGCCACTCGACGGAGCCATCCTCCACGGGGGTGCGCCGCTCGTCGACGTACCGCTGGACGCACAGGTCGAAGGCGATGTCGTGCCGGACCAGGCGCGTCTCAAGCTCGCGGCGCAGGTACTGCGGGTCGCGCCGCTCGCCGCCGGAGCCGGGGGCGGGGCCGCCCGGCACCGGGCGCAGCAGATAGCGGACGGGCCCGGCCCGGCCCCAGAGGATGGCGCTGCGGCTCCAGTACGTCTCCGCCGCGAGGCTCCTGACGGGATGCCGGGAGGCCGCCCTGACGTTGCGCCGCATGCGGGTGGCGGTGGTGGGGCCGACGGCGAGCGGGAGCTTGACGAACAGGGCCAGCGCCTTCTTCGTCCGGGTGGTCGCGCCCGCCATGGCGCGGGCGAAGGCGACGAACTCGCGGGCGTCGCGGGCGTGCGACACCGGGTGGTTGGTGGCCAGCAGGTCGTGGTTCTCCTCGGCGGACACCGTCACGCGCACGGCGAGGCCGCGCAGGTCGGGCGCGCCGTCGGCCTGCCGGATGCCGCCGGCGTTGGAGAGCCGCACGGTCGCCGGGTAGACCGCGCCGGGCTGTGCGAAGCCGCGGCGCAGGGCGTCGGGGAGGTCGTCGTGGAAGCGCAGGCGGGCGTTCTCCACGCCGAGGGCGGCCTTGGCGTGCAGGGTGCGTTCCAGGCCCGCGGACCTGGCCGCGCGCCGGTTCTTCTCCTGGACCTTCATCACTTCCCGCGCCAGGCGCTGGAACAGCCGGCGCTCGGCTTGCGGACTCCCGCCCATGTAGCGCTCGTAACTCTGCTGCTGTCCGGTGTCGGCCATCGGGCGCCTCTTCCTTCACACGGCTGCGTGCGGGGCTGCGTACGGCACAGGGGGGCAGGCAGACGCTACTGGCAGCGCCGGTGGGCCGCAGCGGCGGTTCCCGCCTATGTACGCGACCGCGGCCCGGTGTCGAACAGGCGGGCGGGGCAGGGCGTTTGGGCCCGTGGGCGGCTGTCAACCGAGTGCGGTGTACGTGCGCCGGACCGCCTTTCACACCCCGTGTGAGTTCACGCTCCCCAGCAGTCCCACGCGCGCGGTCCGCGCGGTGGCCGGGTCCCGACGGGTGGCGGTGGCGGGCCGGCGCCTATTCGATGAAGGTGCCGTCCACGTAGACCCACGCGCCGTCGAGCCGCTCGAAGCGGCTCTTCTCGTGCAGGGAGTCGGGGCGGCCGCCGTCGGTGTAGCGGGCCCGGAAGGTGACCGTGCCGGTGGTGTGGAAGGCGGTGCCCTCGGAGGTCGCGCCGATCTCCAGGCCGGTCCAGCGCAGCGCCGGGTCGAACTCCACGCGCGGCGGCCGGGTGCGCGGGTGCCAGGTGCGCAGCAGGTAGCTCTCGTCCCGCACGGCGAAGGCGCTGTAGCGGGAGCGCATCAGCTCTTCGGGGGTCGTCGCGGCGGCCTCGCCCCGGTGCAGCCTGCCGCAGCACCGCTCGTACGTCTCGGGGTGCCCGCAGGGGCAGGGGGTGGCGGTGGGGCGGGCGGCGCGTCGGGACATGCCGTCCATTGTGGCCGACCGGCGCGGGCTGGCGCGCGCGGGGCTCGCGCGCGGGGTTCAGGTACCGGGAACCGCGTGCCGCGTGCCGCGCCCGGTGTCAGGGGGCGAGGATGTCCAGTTCGTCCAGGGCGCCGAGGGCGATCTCCCGGGTCAGGGCCTCCGCGCGGGCCGCGTCGCCCTCCCTGACCGCCTCGGCGACCTTGACGTGCAGGGTGACGGCGGGCGGGTCCGGGTCCTCGAACATCACCTGGTGTGCGGTACGTCCGGTCAGGACCTCGGCGACGACATCGCCGAGCCGGGCGAACATCTCGTTGCCGGAGGCGTTGAGGATGACCCGGTGGAAGGCGACGTCGTGCCGGAGGTAGCCCTCCAGCTGGTGGCCCCGGGAGTGGGCGACCATGCCGAGGGCGCACTCGGTGAGCTCGGCGCACTGTGCGGCCGTGGCGTGCCGGGCGGCGAGCCCCGCGGCGACCGGCTCGACGGCGGAGCGCAGGACGGTCAGCGAGCGGAGCTGCCGTGCCCGGTCGGCGCCGGCCAGGCGCCACCGGATGACCTGGGGGTCGTAGACGTTCCACTCCTCGGTGGGCAGTACGGTCACGCCCACGCGGCGGCGGGAGGCGACCAGGTGCATGGACTCAAGGACCCGGACCGCCTCGCGCATCACGGAGCGGGACACCTCCAGGCGCTGGGCCAGCTCGTCCGTGCGCAGCACGCTGCCCGGCGGGTACTCGCCGGCGGTGATGGCGGGCCCGAGGCTTTCCAGTACGCGGGAGTGCAGCCCTCGGGCCTGTGCGGTCATGACGGAAGCCTACGAGGGGCACACCCGGAACAATAAGTCAGACTTTTATGTCACACACTCTTGAATTCGTCAGACCTAATGGGTTTCAGTGACGTGAACAACCGACCGATGTCGATGAAGACAGCGAGGCAGGACGCGATGCAGGAACGGCGCACCCCCCACGTCGTCGTAGTCATGGGCGTGGCAGGGACCGGCAAGACCACGATCGGGCCCCTGCTCGCGGACCGGCTCGGCGTCCCGTACGCCGAGGGCGACGACTTCCACCCGGCGGAGAACATCCAGAAGATGACCTCCGGCACGCCGCTCACCGACGACGACCGGTGGCCCTGGCTCGACGCGATCGGCGCGTGGGCGCACGGGCGCGCCGGCCGGGGCGGGGTGGTCAGCAGCTCGGCGCTGAAGCGGAGCTATCGGGACCGGCTGCGGGCCGCGGCTCCCGGCGTCGTCTTCGTCCACCTGACCGGTGACCGGGCCCTCATCGAGGAGCGGATGGGGCAGCGGCAGGGGCACTTCATGCCTGCGGCGCTGCTTGATTCGCAGTTCGCCACGTTGGAGCCTCTCGGGGCGGATGAGGTGGGCGTCGGCGTCGACGTCGCCGGGTCCCCGGAGGAGATTGCCGACCGGGCGGTCGAGGCGCTCGGTCGACTCGGCTGAGTGCTCCCGCCGGAGGTTCTTCTGCTGCGGGCCGCATGTGGCTGGTCGCGCAGTTCCCCGCGCCCCTGTCGGGGCACGACTCACTCACGTACAAGGAAAGCACCGTGACCCATCTCAGCGTCGAGATGCTGGCAGCGGATTCCGTCGAGCCGATCACCTCGGCGGGCCACGCCCAGCTGGGGATCGCCGTTCTCGCGGGCATCGCCGTCATCGTCCTGCTCATCACCAAGTTCAAGCTGCACGCGTTCCTCGCGCTGACCGTCGGTTCGCTCGCGCTCGGGGCCTTCGCGGGCGCGCCGCTCGACAAGGCCATCGCCAGCTTCACGGGCGGGCTCGGCTCGACCGTCGCGGGCGTCGGTGTCCTCATCGCGCTCGGCGCGATCCTCGGCAAACTGCTCGCCGACTCCGGCGGCGCCGACCAGATCGTCGACACGATCCTCGCCAGGGCGGGCGGGCGCGCGATGCCCTGGGCGATGGTCCTCATCGCCTCGGTGATCGGGCTGCCGCTCTTCTTCGAGGTCGGCATCGTGCTGCTGATCCCGGTCGTCCTGATGGTCGCCAAGCGCGGCAACTACTCGCTGATGCGCATCGGCATCCCGGCGCTCGCCGGTCTCTCCGTGATGCACGGGCTGATCCCGCCGCACCCGGGACCGCTCGTCGCGATCGACGCGGTCAAGGCCAACCTGGGCGTCACGCTGGCGCTCGGCGTCCTCGTCGCGATCCCGACGGTGATCATCGCGGGACCGCTGTTCTCCAGGGTGGCGGCGCGGTGGGTGGACGTACCCGCGCCCGAGAAGATGATCCCGCAGCGGCCCTCGGAGGAGCTGGACAAGCGCCCCGGGTTCGGTGTCACGGTTGCCACCGTGCTGCTGCCGGTCGTGCTGATGCTGGCCAAGGCGCTGGTGGACATCGTGGTCGACGATCCCGGCACCACGGTGCAGCGGGTCTTCGACGTCGTCGGCTCGCCGCTGATCGCCCTGCTCGCGGCGGTGATCGTCGGGATGTTCACGCTGGGCCGCGCGGCCGGGTTCACCAAGGACCGGCTGTCCACCACCGTCGAGAAGTCGCTCGCCCCGATCGCCGGCGTGCTGATGATCGTGGGCGCGGGCGGCGGCTTCAAGCAGACGCTCATCGACATCGGCGTGGGCCAGATGATCCTGGACCTCTCCAAGGACTGGTCGATCCCCGCGCTGCTGCTCGCCTGGCTGATCGCGGTGGCCATCCGGCTCGCGACGGGTTCCGCGACGGTCGCGACGATCTCGGCGGCCGGGCTCGCGGCGCCGCTCGCCGCGGACATGTCGACGGCGCACACGGCGTTGCTCGTGCTCGCCATCGGTGCGGGGTCGTTGTTCTTCTCGCACGTCAATGACGCGGGGTTCTGGCTGGTGAAGGAGTACTTCGGCCTGGACGTCGGCCAGACGGTGAAGACGTGGTCGGTGATGGAGACGATCATCTCTGTGGTGGCGGGGGGACTGGTCCTCCTGCTGTCGCTGATCATCTGAGGCTCGGGGGCGACCCGGCTCGGGGCGCCCCCGGACCCCGCTCCTCAGTCGCCGGAGGGGCTGGGATTTCCGCCCGGCGACGACGACGCCTTCTCCAGCTGGAACGCCTCGTTGCCGAGTCCGATCCGCGCGTGCGCCTGCGGGTTCGTGGAGCGCAGGAACGCCCCGTAGGCCACGCCGGTCACCGCGGCGGCGAGGATGACTCCGGGCAGCGCCCAGCTGAGCGTGGAGCCCTCGCCCGCGCCTACCAGGACGTCGAAGTCCTTGACGGTGTAGCCGGCGATGACGAGCAGGCCGACCGTGGCGAGCGCGGACGCGGTGATGCGCCAGGCCTGGGCGCGCGCGGCGCCTCGGCGGGCGAAGAAGACGATCACGGCGACGGACGCGGTGGCCATCAGGAGGATCACGCCGAGCGCCCCGATGTTGCCGCCCCACGTGAACAGGTGCAGGACCGGCGCGGTGGGATCGCCCGCCGCCCCGTCGTCCGCGACGGCGAAGGCCACGACGACCACCACCGAGATGACGGTCTGGAGCAGCGAACCGGTGCCGGGCGCACCCGTTGAGGTGTTGGTGCGGGCGAACGCCGCGGGCAGCAGCTTCTCGCGCCCCATCGCGAAGGCGTAGCGCGCGACGACGTTGTGGAAGCTGAGGATCGCCGCGAACATGCCGGTCACGAAGAGGACGTGGAGCACATCGGTGAAGGTGGCGCCGAGCCGGGACTCGGTGAGGCCGAAGAGCAGCCCCGCGCTCTGCTCCCGCGCCGCGGGGACGATGCCGGAGGGGCCCGCCGCGACCGTCAGCGCCCAGGAGCTCACCGCGAAGAAGACGGCGACGAAGCCCACCGCGAAGAACATCACGCGGGCGACCACGACCTGCGGGCGGCTGGTCTCCTCCGCGTACACGGGGGCCTGCTCGAAGCCGGTGAACGCCGCGATGCAGAAGCACAGGGACGTGGCGACGCCCGCGCCGCTGAGGGTGTCCGGGTTGAAGGCGTGCAGCGACAGGCCCTCCTTGCCCGGGTCGGCGAGGGCCGCGATGTCGAAGACGGCGACGAGCGCCACCTCGATGAGGAGCAGGACGCCGAGCACGCGCGCGTTGAGGTCGATCTTCAGCCAGGCGAGGACGGCGACCACGGCCACGGTGACGAGCGCCGGGATCCACCAGGCGACCTCGATGTCGACGTACGTGTCCAGGAGCCCGGACACCTCGAAGCCGAGAAGGCCGTACAGGCCCGCCTGGAGGGCACTGTAGGCGACGAGCGCGACCAGCGCGGCGCCCGCGCCGGCAGTGCCGCCGAGGCCGCGGGATATGTACGCGTAGAACGCTCCGGCGTTGTGCACGTGCCGGCTCATCTCGGCGTAGCCGAGGCTGAAGAGCGCGAGGACGACGCCGAGGATGAGGAAGAGCAGCGGCTGGCCGACGATGCCCATCACGCCGTAGGTGGTGGGCATGACGCCGGCGACGACCATCAGGGGCCCGGTCGCGGCGAGCACGGACAGCAGCAGCCCTGCCGTGCCGAGCCGGCCCGCTCGCAGCGCCCGCTCCTGTCCCTTGTACGTGCTGATCCCGGCGTCGCCCGCCGGTTCGCCGGATGCTCTGATGCCGCTCGGGCTCGAACTTCCCGTCGCCATGGCGCGGTTGTCCTTTCGGGGGTACGGATCGGGGGACGGTTGCGGTGGGTCGAGCTGGGGCGGTCGGGCCGAGCCGGTCAGGACGGGCCGAACGCGGTGGTCCGGGCGGCGGTGAACGCCGGGTACGGGTCCCGGTCCGGGTACGACCAGGGGGCCGGGGTCGCGTGCCGTCCGATGCGGTGGAAGAGCGCGGCGGCTTCGGCCGCCCTGCCCTCGCAGGTCTTCGCGTGGGCGAGGAAGTTGAGGTCGATGAGGCAGCGCGGGTGGCCGGGCCGGTGGGCCCTCTCCCACGCGAGCCACCAGTCGAGGGCGGCCTTCATGACGCCGCGGGCGCGCCGCCCGGTCCAGTGCCCGGAGACGAGGGGGTCGGGCGACTCCAGGCCCGCGGCGGCGAGTACGCGGTAGCGCTCGGCGTGCGCGACGACGGGCAGGACGGCCAGCGGCGAGTCTGCGGGCGCCTGTTCGGCGGCCCAGGCCGCGAAGTCGTACACCTCGTGCAGGGGGTCCTGGCCCGCGCCGGGGCGCCGTTCGGCGAGCCGGGCCACCATCAGGTGGTGGGCGTGGTGGTGCTCCGGGTGGCGGTGGCGGACCTCGTCGAAGAGGCGTACGACATCCTCCTCGCGGCCCAGTGAGCGTTCGAGCAGGAGCAGCGCGAGCCAGGGCGTCGGATCGTGGGGGACGCGCGCGGCGGCCTCGCGGCACCGGTCGCGGACGGTGTCCGAACGGGCCTTGCCGCGCAGCGCCTTGTGCACGGCGGCGAAGGCGAGGAGCAGTTCGGCGTCGTGGCTCTCGGGTTCGGCGAGGCGCCAGTCGCGGGCCCACGCGGTGGTGGTGGGCACCTGTCCGAGGACGTCGAAGCGGTGTCCCCTGCGGTCCCAGTCGTCGCCGGTCGCGGCGAGCAGCGCACGGACCTCGGTCCAGCGGCCCTGCGCCAACGCGGCCCGCGCGGTGACGAGTTCGGCGTCGTCGAGTGCGGCGTCGAAGGCGTGCGCGGAGGCTTTCTTGCGGGAACGGCCCAGTGGGGGTGGGGGTGGTGACACCGCGGGACGTCCTCCCCGGCGCGGCTTGCGTACGGATGATCACGCACAGCAAAGCGGTAGGCACCGCTCCACGTCAAGGCCCGGCAGCGCCCCGTTCTTCACCAAGTCATCTCGAAATCACCAGACTTCACCCGCCACCTGCGCCAACCCCTTGCGGCCTCAGTTCACCGCTCGGGCGGCGGCGCGGCCCGCCGTGCGCCCCGAGAAGAGGCAGCCGCCGAGGAAGGTGCCCTCCAGGGAGCGGTAGCCGTGCACTCCGCCGCCGCCGAACCCGGCGGCCTCCCCGGCCGCGTACACACCGGGCAGCGGCTGCCCACCCTGGGTGAGGACCCGCGAGGAGAGGTCGGTTTCCAGGCCGCCGAGGGTCTTGCGGGTGAGGATGTTGAGGCGTACGGCGATGAGGGGGCCCGCCGCGGGGTCGAGGACGCGGTGCGGGGGGACGGCCCTGATGAGCCGGTCGCCGAGGAACTTGCGGGCGCCGCGGACCGCTGTCACCTGGAGGTCCTTGGTGAACGGGTTGGCGATCTCGCGGTCGCGCGCGGCGAGGGTCCCGCGCAGGGCGGCCTCGTCGATGAGGGGGCCCGCCGACTCCGCCGCCAGCGCGTTCATGCCGCGCACCAGGGCGCCGAGTTCCTTCTCGACGACGAAGTCGACGCCGTTGTCCATGAACGCCTTGACGGGCCCCGGCACGTCGGCGCGCGCCCGGTCGATGACACCGCGCACGGATTTCCCGGTCAGGTCCGGATTCTGTTCGGACCCGCTGAGGGTGAACTCCTTGCCGATGATGCGCTGGTTGAGCACGAACCACGTGTAGTCGTAGCCGGTCCTCATGATGTGCTCAAGGGTGCCGAGCGTGTCGAAACCGGGGAAGAGCGGCACGGGCAGGCGGTCGCCGCGTGCGTCGAGCCAGAGGGACGAGGGGCCCGGCAGGATGCGGATGCCGTGCCGGTCCCAGATGGGGTTCCAGTTCTCGATGCCCTCGGTGTAGTGCCACATCCGGTCGCGATTGATGAGGTGCGCCCCGGCCTCCTCGGCGATGCCGAGCATCCTGCCGTCCACGTGCGCGGGGACCCCCGAGATCATCTTCTTGGGCGGTGTGCCGAGCCGCTCGGGCCACTGGGCGCGTACGAGGTCGTGGTTGCCGCCGATGCCGCCCGAGGTGACGATGACGGCCTGGGCGCGGAGTTCGAAGCTTCCGGTCACCTCGCGTCCGCTGGCCCTGCCCCGCTCGACGGACGACGGTTGGAGGATCTCGCCCGTCACCGTGTCGACGCTGCCCGCGCTGCGCGAGAGCCCCGTGACGCGGTGCCGGAACTTGAGGTCGACGAGGCCGCGCGCGGCCCCCACGCGCACCCGCCGCACGAACGGCGCGAGCAGCCCCGGGCCCGTCCCCCAGGTGATGTGGAAGCGCGGCACCGAGTTCCCGTGGCCCTGCGCGTCGTAGCCGCCGCGCTCGGCCCAGCCGACCACCGGGAAGAACCGCACGCCCTGCCCGTGCAGCCAGGGCCGCTTCTCACCGGCCGCGAAGTCGACGTACGCCTCGGCCCACTTGCGCGGCCAGTGGTCCTCCGGACGGTCGAAGCCGGCCGTGCCCATCCAGTCCTGGAGCGCCAGCGCGTGGGAGTCCTTGATCCGCAGCCGCCGCTGCTCGGGCGAGTCCACGAAGAAGAGACCGCCGAAGGACCAGTGCGCCTGACCGCCGAGCGACTGTTCGGGCTCCTGGTCGAGGAGGATGACCCGGCGCCCCGCGTCGACGAGCTCCGCGGTCGCCGCGAGACCCGCGAGTCCCGCCCCGATCACGATCACATCTGCGTCGTACGCCATAGGGGTCGTCCTCCTCGACAGGGTCCCGCGTGGTTCCGCGTGGTTACCGGTGGGTCAGATCCTCGGTAGCCCGATGGCCGACGTCAACCGAAACAGGGCCGGGGAATGGCCTTGGCTCCCGGGCGTGGCGCGATCGATGGGCCACTATGGTCGGCGAAGTCCCCATTTCGCGCGCCCCGGCCTGGCCCCCGACCCCCCGAGGTATGTGACGTGTCGGTACTGATCCTCGCCCTCTCCCTCGGGGCCGCCTGCTGCCTCGGGCTGGGCTTCGTCCTGCAGCAGAACGTGGCGCAGAACGCGCCGCTGAGCGACTTCCTCTCACCCCGGCTGCTCCTCGACCTGATGCGGGAGCCCCGGTGGCTGGCCGGCATCGGCCTGATGGTGTGCGGCATGGTGCTCGGCGCGCTGGCGCTCGGCCGCGGGGAGATCTCGTTCGTCGAGCCGCTGCTCACCACCCAACTGCTCTTCGCCCTCGCGCTCTCCCGGCACCAGACCGGCCAGTCGCTGGGCCGCCAGGGCTGGGCCGGACTCATCCTGCTCGCGGGCGGGGTGACCGCGTTCATCGTGGCGGGCCAGCCGCGCGGCGGCGACGCGGTGACGAGTCCGCTGCGGCACTGGCTGATCTTCGGTGTGATGGTGGGCGCGGCGCTGCTCCTGACGGCGTTCGCCAAGAGGACCGAGTTCGGCGTGGGCCCGGTGCTGCTCGCGCTGGCCGCGGGACTCCTCTTCGGGGTGCAGGACGCGCTGACACGCATCACCGGGGACCGGTTCGCCGACGGCGGGGTCTCCGAGGTGCTCACCGGCTGGCAGCCGTACGGGGTGGCGGTGCTCGGCGTCACGGGGCTGATCCTCGTGCAGAG
The DNA here is from genome assembly GCF_042881135.1 of Streptomyces sp. NPDC058284. Classification (NCBI taxonomy): domain Bacteria; kingdom Bacillati; phylum Actinomycetota; class Actinomycetes; order Kitasatosporales; family Streptomycetaceae; genus Streptomyces; species Streptomyces sp. NPDC058284. The sequence continues at coordinate 136,442 of NZ_JBHVYE010000016.1, read as the reverse complement.
CGCCTTCGAGACGGCGCCGCTGCGGATGTCGCTGCCCGCGCTGACCGCCGCGCAGCCGCTGGCCGGGATCGCGTGCGGCGTCGGGTTCCTCGGGGACCGGCTGCGGACCGACACGGGGGCGTTGGCCTGGCAGGCGGCGGGGCTGGCGGCGATCGTGGCGGGGGTGGTGCTGTTGGGTCTGCATCCCGCGATGCCGGGGTCTGGCCGGGGGCCTGTGCGGGGGTATGTGGACCGGCGATGAGGTGTTGCCGGTTCATCACCGGCTTCGCCGGGTTCGTCCTCGAACGCCGGACGGGCTGCATTGCCCTCGCTTTTAATAATGGCCAGCATTAGAGTTGTCGCATGGCCCGAACCTCAGGTCCCGAGACCCGCGAGAAGCTCATCCGTGCCGCCGAGGAAGTCTTCGCCGCCCAAGGCGTCGACGGTGCCCAGCTGCGCGACATCGTCCGGCTCGCCGGGCAGAGCAACCCCTCGGCGGTGCAGTACCACTTCGGCTCGCGCGGCGGTCTGCTCGACGCGGTGATGGCGGAGCGCCAGCGCCGTACGGAGCAGGTGCTCACCGCCGAACTGGAACGCGCCGGCGCCGACGCCGCCGGGCTGTGCGGGCTGCTCACCGCCCTGGTGAGCGCCGAGGCCACCGAGCTGCGCACCGAGCGCGGGCGCCGCTGCCTGCGCGTCTGCGCCCAGCTCAGCCACGAGAGCGGCGTCCGCACCCGCACCCCGCACCCCACCCTCGACGGCACCGTCTACTGGTCGCTGATCGGGCGGCTCGAGGACTGCCTCGCCGCCGAGCTGCCCGAGCCGGTCCGCCTGGAACGGCTCGACCTCGCACTCACCCTGATCGGCGCCGCGATGAGCGACCGCGCCCGCCAGTACCTGGCGGGCAGCACCCCCCTGACCGGCGAGGACGTGTTCCTCGCGGACCTCGTCCAGACCACCGCGGCCCTGCTGCGGGCCCCGCGACCCACCCTTGGAGCCAGCTCATGACCCAGTACGACCTCACCGGCAGGACGATCGTCATCACCGGTGCCGCCCGCGGCCTGGGCGCCGAGGCCGCCCGCCAGGCGGTCGCCGCCGGAGCGAACGTCGTCCTCACCGACGTCCTGGCCGAGGAGGGCGCGGCCACCGCCGCGGACCTTGGGGAGCGTGCCCGCTTCGCGCGCCACGACGTGACGTCCGAGGAGGACTGGCGGCGCGTCGCCGACCTCGCGGTCGCCGAGTTCGGCGCTCTGCACGGCCTGGTGAACAACGCCGGGATATCCACCGGCCAGTTCCTGGAGTCGGAGTCCGTCGAGCACTTCCGCAGAGTCCTCGACATCAACCTCACCGGCGTCTTCATCGGCATGAAGACCGTCGTGCCGGCCATGAAGGAGGCCGGGGGCGGCTCGATCGTCAACATCTCCTCCGCGGCCGGCCTGATGGGGCTCGCGCTCACCGCCGGGTACGGCGCGTCGAAGTGGGGCGTACGCGGCCTCACCAAGATCGGCGCGGTCGAGCTCGGCACCGCCCGCATCCGCGTCAACTCCGTCCACCCGGGCATGACGTACACCCCGATGACCGCCCAGGTCGGCATCGAGCAGGGCGAGGGCAAGTACCCCAACACCCCGATGGGCCGGGTCGGCGAGCCGCACGAGATCGCGGGCGCCATGGTCTTCCTGCTCTCGGACGCCGCGTCCTACGTGACGGGCGCCGAACTCGCCGTCGACGGCGGCTGGACGGCAGGACCGACCGTGAAGTACGTCATGGGCCAGTGAGGTTGGATGGCCGGTATGACGAGCGACAGCCGGCCCGTGCCCGACCCCAGCGAAGAGATCATCACCATCGTCGATGAGCACGACGAGGTGGTCGGTGAGGCCCCGCGCGGCGAGGCGTACGCGCGGGGCCTGCGCCACCGCTGCACATTCGTCCTCGCGCGGGACGCCGACGACCGCGTCTTCGTCCACCGCCGCACCCCGGCCAAGCTGGTCTTCCCCTCGCTGTACGACATGTTCGTGGGCGGCGTGGTCGGGGCCGGTGAGTCCTACGACGACGCCGCCCTGCGCGAGGCCGAGGAGGAGCTCGGCGTGCGCGGCCTGCCGCGCCCCGTACCGCTGTTCAAGTTCCTGTACGACGGCGGGGCGGGCCGTACCTGGTGGTCGTACCTCTACGAGGTGCGCTGCGAGGTGCCGGTGCACCCCCAGGCCGAGGAAGTCGCCTGGCACACCTTCCTCACCGAGGAGGAGTTGGAGCGGCGGCTCGGGGAGTGGGAGTGGGTGCCGGACGGGCTGGACGCGTACCGGCGTCTGAAGGCCTTCCGTGCGGGCGCCTGAGGGGCTGCCCCGCCCCGTGATCAGCACGGCTTATGGTGCGGCGGTGAGCAATTTCGTACAGAGTCTGCGGCTGTGGTTCGCCCCCGAGCGCATCCGCGAGGAGGGCGACACCCCCGACTACCGCTTCTCGCTCGCCAACGAGCGCACCTTCCTGGCCTGGCTGCGCACCGCCCTCGCGCTGATCGGCGGCGGCTTCGCCGTGGACCAGTTCCTGCCGGACCTGCGCTGGGGCTGGCGGATCGGTCTCGCCCTGGCACTGCTCGCCGCGGGTGTCCTGTGCTCACTGCGCGCGGTCAACCACTGGGTGCGGTGCGAGCGTGCGATGCGGCGCAGCGAGGACCTGCCGACCAGCCGGTTCCCGACCGTGCTGAGCCTTGCGGTCGCGGTGGTCGCGCTCGCCATGGTGATCGTCGTGCTCTTCGGGTGGGAGGGGTGAGCCGGGACGGTGGGCGGCAGGTCCGTGACCCGGGGCTGCAGCCGGAGCGCACGCGTCTGGCCTGGCGGCGTACGACGCTGTCGGCCACGGTCGCCGCGGTGCTCGCCGCCCGCGCGGTGCTGCACGCCGGGCCCACCGCGCCGGGCCTGCTGTCCTGCGCGCTGTGCCTGCTCCTTTGGCTCGGCTTCCTGGCGGTCGCGCACCGCAGGATGGTCGCGTTGACGGCGCGCGCGCCCCGGACGATGACGCTCCGGGCCGCGCGGACGGCGGCGCTGTGCACCCTCGCCCTTGCGGTGTGCGCGGCGACGATGGTGGTGTGAGGCGCGCGGCGTACCGCAGGGGCGGGTCAGTCGTCCCAGTCGACCGTCACGACCACCTTGCCCCGGGTGCGGCCCTCCTCGCTGCGCCGGTGTGCGTCGGCCGCCCGCTCCAGCGGGAACGTCTCGTCGACGTGCACGGTCACCACGTCCTGCTCCACGAGTTCGGTCAGGCGCCGCAGGTCGGCCGCGTCGGGGCGGACGAAGCAGTAGTGGCCGCCGAGGCCGATCACCCCGCCGTCCGCGATGGACGCGAGCCGGCCGCCGGGGGCGAGGAGTTCCGCGGAGGCCTTGAGCGTGTCGCCGCCCACCGTGTCGAAGGCGGCGTCGACGCCTTCGGGGGCGAGCGCCCGGACCCGGTCCACGAGCCCGTCCCCGTAGGTGACCGGCTCGGCGCCGAGCTCCCGCAGGTAGTCGTGGTTGCGTTCGCTCGCGGTGCCGATGACGCGGGCGCCCGCGTGCCGGGCGAGCTGCACCGCGATCGAGCCGACACCACCGGCCGCCGCGTGCACGAGGACGACGTCCCCCTCGGTCACCTCAAGGGCCCCGTTGAGGACCTGGTAGGCGGTGAGCCCGGCGAGCGGCAGGCCCGCGGCCTCCGGGAAGGTGAGGTTGCGCGGTTTGCGGGCGAGGGTGCGTACGGGCGCAGCGACGTACTCGGCGAAGGTGCCGCGGGAGAGGAAGTCCTCGCGCACATAGCCGATGACCTCGTCACCGACGGCGAACTCCGGTGCTGCGGCGCCCGGTTGGACCACCACTCCCGAGACGTCCCAGCCGGGGATCACGGGGAAGACCGGGTCGATGAGCCCGTCGAGGTGCCCCTCACGGCACTTGTAGTCGACGGGGTTCACGGCCGCTGCGCGCACCTTCACCAGGACGGAGTCCGGGCCGACCTTGGGGTCGCGGACCTCCCCGTACTCGAGGACTTCGGGTCCGCCGTAGCTGCGGTAGCTGATCGCCTTCATGCCAGTGCCCTCACAGGGTCGCCTTCGCGGAGGTCATCGAAACATCAACAAGGGTCGCATAACGGAATTAATAGGGCATCAGGGGCTAGCCTGAGAGGGTCACCCCTCCCCGGGCGGCACCCCTCTCCCCACGTCACAGAAGGTGTGCGTCATGACCACGCTCCACCATGAACACCCGGTCCACGACCACGTCCACGGCCCGGCCTGCGGCCACCCCGAGGTGCCGCACGGCGACCACGTCGACTACGCGCACGACGGCCACATGCACCGCCTGCACTCCGACCACTACGACGAGTGCGAGCCGACCGGGCACACCGCGCACCGGGGCCACGACCACCGGCACGGGGACGGCTGCGGCCACGACTCCGTGACCCACGGCGACCACGTCGACTACCTTCACGACGGGCACCGGCACGCGGCTCACGACGGGCACTGGGACGACCACTGAGTTGACCGCCCGGTAACCTCTGGACGGCATACCGACTGGTCGGCATCATGGGGTGGCAGCAGCCACCACGCCGACCAGGAGCAGAAAAATGAGCTCAGACCACCCGCCGGGCCTCGACCTCGACCAGTTGCGCGGCCACCTCGACCGCGAGCGGCCAGGTCTGGCCGGCGGGCCGCTCACCGCCCGGCTCATCGAGGGCGGCCGGTCGAACCTCACGTACGCGGTGACGGACGGCGCCTCGCGCTGGGTGGTCCGCCGCCCCCCGCTCGGCCATGTCCTCGCCACCGCGCACGACATGAAGCGCGAGCACCGGGTCATAGCGGCCCTGCACCCGACGGACGTGCCGGTGCCCGCGCCGGTCCTCCTGTGCGAGGACGACGCCGTGATCGGGGCGCCCTTCTACGTCATGGAGTACGTGGACGGGACGCCGTACCGCACCGCCCAGGAGCTCGCGCCGCTCGGCCCCGAGCGCACCCGCGCCGCCGTCCTCGGCCTCGTCGACACCCTCGTGGACCTGCACGCGGTGGCCCCCGCCTCGGTGGGGCTCGGCGACTTCGGCCGGCCCGAGGGCTTCCTCGACCGGCAGCTGCGCCGCTGGGGCAAGCAGCTGGACGCCTCCCGCAACCGCGAGCTCGACGGCATCGACGAGCTGCACGCCGCGCTCGGCCGCGCACTGCCCGACTCCCCCGCGCCCACGGTCGTGCACGGTGACTACCGCCTGGACAACGTCCTGATCGGCGACGACGACCGGATCAAGGCCATCCTCGACTGGGAGATGTCCACGCTCGGCGACCCGCTCACCGACCTCGGCCTGCTCGTGATGTACAGCGCGAAGCTGGAGGTGCCCGACTCCCCCGTCAGCACCACGGCGGGCGCGCCGGGACACCCCGACCCGGCCGAGCTGATCGAGCGGTACGCCGCCCGCTCGGGCCGCGACGTGTCGGCCGTCTCCTGGTACACGGCGTTCGCGTGGTTCAAGCTCGCCGTGATCCTTGAAGGCATTCACTACCGCTACACGCTGGGGCAGACGGTCGGCGCGGGCTTCGACCGGATCGGCGAGCTGGTGCCCGTGTTCATCGAGCACGGCCGCGCCACGCTCCGGGGACGACAGGAAGGCTGAGACGCACGCCATGGACTTCGCATACGACGCCCGCACCGAAGAGCTGCGCGCCAGGCTGCTCACCTTCATGGACGAGCACGTGTACCCGGCGGAGGCGGTCGCCGACGAGCAGCGCGCCGCACTGGCCTCGCCGTGGGACACGCCCGCCGTCGTCGAGGAGCTGAAGGCCGAGGCCCGCAGGCAGGGCCTGTGGAACCTGTTCCTGCCCGACGCCGAGCACGGCGCGGGGCTGACCAACCTCCAGTACGCGCCGCTCGCGGAAATCACCGGCCGCTCACCGCAGTTGGCGCCCACCGCGCTGAACTGCGCGGCGCCCGACACCGGCAACATGGAGCTGCTCGCGCAGTTCGGCACCGACGAGCAGAAGAAGCGCTGGCTGGAGCCGCTGCTCGCCGGTGAGATCCGTTCGGCCTTCGCGATGACCGAGCCGGAGGTGGCCTCCTCCGACGCCACGAACATCACCACGCTCATCGAGCGCGACGGCGACAGTTACGTCATCACGGGCCGCAAGTGGTACATCTCCGGCGCGATGAACCCCGACTGCGGCGTCTTCATCGTGATGGGCAAGACCGACCCGGACGGCGCGGACATCCGCCGCCAGCAGTCCATGGTGCTCGTCCCGCGCAGCACCCCCGGCCTCGAAGTGCGGCGCGCCATGCGGGTGTACGGGTACGAGGACCACTACCACGGAGGCCACGCGGAGGTCGTCCTCGACCGTGTCCGGGTGCCCGTCGACAACCTCGTCGGCGAGGAGGGCGGCGGCTTCGCCATCGCGCAGGCGCGGCTCGGTCCGGGGCGCATCCACCACTGCATGCGGCTGATCGGCATGGCGGAGCGGGCCGTTCAGCTGATGTGCGAACGGGCGGTGGCCCGCACCGCCTTCGGCAAGCCGCTGGCCCAGCAGGGCGTCGTGCAGGAGTGGATCGCGGACGCGCGGGTCGCGGTCGAGCAGCTGCGGCTGCTCGTCCTCAAGACGGCCTGGCTGATGGACACCGTCGGCAACAAGGGCGCGCACACGGAGATCCAGGCCATCAAGATCGCGACGCCCCGCGCGGTGGTCGACATCCTGGACCGGGCGGTGCAGCTGCACGGCGCGGGCGGCGTCAGCCAGGACTTCCCGCTGGCCGAACTCTGGGCGGCGGCCCGGACCTTGCGGCTCGCGGACGGTCCCGACGAGGTGCACCAGCGCTCGCTCGCCCGGCGGGAGCTGAAGAAGTACCTGTAGGCGGCGCGGGGGTCGCGCATGCCCTCCTGCTTGCCCTTTCGCACTCTTCCGGTTGCTCCCGCCGCGTCTAGGATCGGCGGAAGCAACCGGAGGGGCGGATGAGCGTGCGCGAGACCCGGACGACAGCTTCGCAGCGGCAGGCGACGGCGCGGGCCGCCGCCGGGCGTGCGGCGCCCCCCACGGGCCTGGCCGCGTTGCAGCGGCGCGCGGGGAACGCGGCCGTCTCGCTCTGGGTGCAGCGTCAGACGGGCGGCACGGGCGAGCACTACGCCACGCGGCCCACCGAGCACCCCGAGTGGGGGCCGTACCAGGAGCTGACGAGGGCCGCGGGCATCCCCCAGGCCGCCGCGGACGACGCGTGGCAGCTGCTGCTCGGCGGGGTCGACTCGCAGGGCGCGCTGAACGACGAGGCCAGGGCGAGGACGGCCGACCACCAGGAGCGGCGCGAACTGCGCGCGTCGAACACGTGGTACCAGGAGTTCGTCAGGCTCATGACGGAGCACCTGGAGATCAGGACGCCCACCATGGCCCTGTGGTCGGGCGGGATCGCGGCCAGCGACTACGCGTACGGGAAAGGCCACACCCCGCTGGAGCGGACCCGGATCGGCGGCGTGCTCAACGTCCTTGAGGTGCACTCGGACTGGAAGCTGAAGACGCCGATGTGGAACGTGCTGTCCAAGGCCTTCGTGGCGCGTGCGACCGGACCCGTGCACATCTTCATGCGGGCCTACGCCCCCGAGAGCGTCCTCATCTCGCAGGAAATCCCGCAGCTGCGGCTGGTCCAGCGGCTGAACCCGGACGTGAAGCTGGTCTGGCACCCGGTGTACACCACTCCCGACGGGCGGCTGAGGGAGATCTCGAAGGACTGCCGGCTCGTGGACGACGCCCAGTACGAGGGGCGGGACGCCTGCGTGAGCGCCCTCTTCCAGTACCTCAGGACGTTCCACGACGAGAGCAACACCGAGGCCGCCCGCGCCCACGAGAGCATGGAGCAGCTGCTCGTCGCGAACGGCCACAAGGACGGCGTCTGAGGCCTGCTCCCGCGGGCGACCGGCCGCCCGGTCACCTCATGGCCGCAGCGCCCTCAGCAGCAGGTCCGCGAGGTGGTCGGCGACCTGCTGCGGGGTGAGCGGTCCCTCGGGCCGGTACCAGGTGGACAGGTGGTGGACGGAGCCGAAGTGGTAGTCCACGACCAGGTCGGCCGGGGTCGCCGTGGAGAAGACGCCCGACTCCTGGCCCTCCTCGATCAGCGCACGGAACCGCTCGTGGTAGCGGCGCCGTTCGGCGCGGACCTGCTTGTTCTTCTCCGGGCTGAGGTGGTGCATGGAGCGGAAGAAGATCGACGCGTCGTCGAGGTTGTCGATGGTGGTGACCACGACGTCCGCGGCGGCGTCCCGCACCCGCCGCTCGACCGGGGCGTCGGCGTCGGCGATGGTGTCGAGGCGCTCCTGCTGGACGCGGAGCATGCGGGCGTAGACCTCGTGCAGGAGGTCGTCCTTGGAGCCGAAGTAGTGGTAGAGCGCGCCCTTGGTGACGCCGGCCGCCTCCACGATCTCCTGCACCGACGTACGGTCGTAGCCGTGGTCGGCGAAGAGCCTGGTGGCGGCGGCCAGCAGGCGCTGTGGGACGGGTGTGCTTTCACCGTCCGTCGTTCGGGCCACTGTCGCCACCTGCCTTTCGCGTCACTTGTCCTGCCGGGTGCGGGAACGCAGTTCCCGCCGGAGGATCTTCCCACTTGTCGTCTTCGGCAGCTCCGTCAGGACCTCGACCTCGCGCGGGTATTTGTACGCGGCGAGCCGCTCCTTGCAGTACGCGGCCAGCTCGTCGGGTCCTGTTCCGTCGCCCGGACGCAGGCTGACGTACGCCTTGACGGTCTCGCCCCGGTAGCTGTCGGGGATTCCGACGACGGCCGCCTCGCGCACGGCGGGGTGGGCGTACAGGACGTCCTCGACCTCGCGCGGCCAGACCTTGAAGCCGGACGCGTTGATCATGTCCTTCTTCCGGTCGACGACGTAGAGCCAGCCCCGCGGGTCCATGAACCCGATGTCGCCGGTGCGCAGTTCGCCGTCGGGGAAGGACTCCGCGGTGGCGTCGGGGCGCCGCCAGTAGCCGGGCACCACCTGCGGTCCGCGTACGGCGATCTCGCCCTGCTCCCCGAACGGCACCTCGCGGCCGTGGTCGTCCAGGATGCGTACGACCGTCTCGGGACCCGGGACGCCGACGGCGAGGGTGCCGGAGACCGGGTCGACCGGGGCCTCCTGGCCCGGCGGCACGGAGGCGCAGGGCGCGGTGCACTCGGTGAGGCCGTAGCCGTTGTGCAGGTAGGGGCCGAAGGAGGCGCGGAACTTCTCGACCAGGGCGGGCGGCAGCGGCGCGCCGCCCGAGGAGATCAGCACGAAGGAGTCGAAGTGCGCGCGGGTCGCCGAGGGGTGGGCGGCCAGCGCCATGAAGGCCGTGGAGGGGCCGACGGTGTACGCGGGGCGGTGCTCGGCGAAGGCGTCGAGGACCACGCCGGCCTCGAAGCGGTAGGCGAGGGCGAGCGTGCCCGCGTTGGCGATACAGGCCGCGACCTGCGCGACCATGCCGGTGATGTGGAAGAGCGGCGCCATCGCGAAGTAGCAGGAGCCTTCCGGTATCCCGGATCCTGTGCGCTGGCGTTCGGCGTTGTAGGTGATGTTGCCGTGGGTGTTCATGGCGCCCTTGGGGGTGCCGCTGGTGCCCGAGGTGTAGCTGATCAGCGCCACGTCGGACGGGCGAGGCTCGCGGTCGGCGGGGGCCTCGTGCCCCTGGCGCGCGACCGCCACCAGGTCGTCGGCGTCGGCGGGCACCGGCAGGCGCTCGAAGTCCAGGACGCGGGTGTCGTTGCGGGTCTGCAGGTCGAGCTGGCAGGCGGTGAGGACGACGCGCACCGGCGATCCTGCCGCCGTCTCGCGCAGATACGTCTCCCAGGCGCGGTCCGAGCAGATCAGCACGCTCACCCCGGCGTCCGCGAGGACGTGGCCGACCTCGGCGGACTTGTACATGGGGTTGACGGGGACGACGGTCGCGCCCGCCTTCCACGCGCCGAGGAGCGCGAGCACGAAGTGCGGGGTGTTCTGCAGGAGGATGGCGACGCGGTCGCCGCGTTCGACGCCGCGCGCGGCCAGGTGCCCGGCGACGGAGTCGGAAAGGGCATCCGTCTCGCGGTAGGTCAGGCGTCCGTCGAAGTAGGCGAGGGCGGTGTGCCCGGGGGCCCTGGCGACGGCGTCCCGGAAGGCGTGCGGCAGGGAGGCTGCGGGGTGGACGGGGCCGCGCTGGGCGTCGTTGAGGCGGGCGAGCCAGGGCTTGGCCGCGTAACCGGACCGGGCGGGATGGGAGTCGTTCACCGCTGCGTCGCCTCCCACTTCTGCTGGATGTGGTTCATGCCGGCCAGCCACTTGTCGGGGGTATCCGCGCGGGCCCGGTAGTACGCGGCGACCTCGGGGTGGGGCAGGATCAGGAAGCGGTCCTCGGCCATGCCCGCGAAGAGCGCGGCGGCGACGTCCGCGGGCTCGATCGCGGTGGGGGTGAGCACGAGGTCGCCCGCGGTGCCGCTCGCGGTGAGCATGTCGGTGCGCACGCCCTGCGGGCAGATCGCGTGGACCTTGACGCCGCGGTGGCGGTACGTGAGCGAGAGCCACTCGGCGAAGGCGTACGCCCCGTGCTTGGTGACGCTGTAGGGCGCGGCGCCGATCATGGTGAGCAGTCCCGCCGCGGAGACCGTGGAGACGAAGCGGCCGCTGCCGCGCTCCAGCCACTGCGGCAGCAGCGCGTTCGCCGCCCGTACGTGCGCCATGACGTTGACGTCCCAGGCCGTGGCCCAGACCTCCTCGGGCGCGGCCTCGCTGCCGCCGGAGCCGAGCCCGGCGTTGGCGCAGTACACGTCGACCGTGCCGCCGAGCGCCTCCCTGGCCTCCGGCACGATCACGGAGGCGTCGCCCGGCACGGCGATGCCGCCCACCTCGTCGGCGACCGCCCGCGCCTTGTCGCCGTCCAGGTCGTTGACGACGACGCGGGCCCCCTCGGCGGCGAAGCGGCGGGCCAGCGCGGCTCCGATCCCGCCTCCCCCGCCGGTGACGACGACTCCCTTGTCCTGCAAGGTCTCCACGCTCGTTCTCCTTCACCCGCGGCTCGGCTTCCCCGGCAGACTAACCAGTCGGTATGTCGCGGGGAAAGGGGGGCGGCGCGGGTGGAGGGGCGGTGCCCGGACCGCTCAGGCGCGTACGCTCGCGTGCAGGATCCGGGCCAGCTCGCGCGGCTGGGAGAACATCGGCCAGTGCCCGGTGTCCATCTCGACGAGCCGCCAGTGCTCGCTCTTGAGCAGGTCGGCGACCTCCTCCAGCGGCTCTTCCCCGTCGAGCAGGCACTTGACGTACGTCGCGGGCAGCTCGTCCAGCGAGCGTTCGAGCACGGCGGGCTCGGTCAGGGTGGCGCCCGGGTGCGGTGTCGCGCCGCTCGCGATCCGGGCGACCTGCTCGCTGTCCAGGCCTTGTCCGTCGAAGTCCCCCGCGCTCGGCGACCAGGAGCCGTCGCCCTTCGCGAGCAGGGCCTCGAAGGCCGGCTCGCCCTGCCACCACAGGGAGGCGAACGACTCCCCGTCGACGGGGACGTTGGAGTCGACGAACACGACACGGGCCAGCCGGTCGCCTATCCGCTCCGCGGCCTGGCCGACGGGGATGCCCGCGTAGCTGTGCCCGACGAGGACGACGTCCCGCGGGCCGAGGCGCTCGGCCTCGTCGAGGATGTCCTGTACATGGGTCTGTTGTCCGGCCGGCACGTGCTGCTTGTCCGCGAGCCCGGAGAGCGTCAGGGGGTGGGCGCCGTGCCCGGCCGCCCGCAGCTCCTGCGCCACGTCCTCCCATGCCCACGAGCCGAGCCATGCGCCTGCCACGAGGATGAATTCAGCCATGCCGTCGAACGTACACGCCGCGGCCGCGGTGGGGCAGACCCCACCGGGCCTGCGGGTGCCTGCCGGATGGTGCCGTGTCCGCCCGCACGGGACCGTGATCCGCCACGCGGAATCCACCGGGGATTCCGGCACGTCGGGGAGGCAGGCATGACAACACGGGTGACGCGGCGCGGGGTTCCGCTCCTGCTGGTGGCGGTGGCCGGGGCGGGCGCGCTGCTCGCTCCCGGGGCCGCGGTGGCCACGCAGCGTCCCGCCGGTCCGGTCGCGGCGATCGAGCGTGCGGCCCACCCGTTGCGCTCGACCACCCCGGGCGGCGCCGCCAAGGACCTGCGGCCGCTGGGGCGGATGGTGGGCGACGCCTCCGTGGTGGGTCTCGGCGAGGCGACGCACGGATCCCACGAGTTCTTCACCATGAAGGAGCGGGTCTTCCGCCACCTCGTGGCCGAGAAGGGGTTCACCACCTTCGCCCAGGAGGTCAGCTGGACGACGGGGCTGCGCTTCGACGCCTATGTGCGGGGAGGCGCGGGCGATGCGCGCGAACTGGTCCACCGGGAGCTGGCGAAGACGCCGTGGGACACGGACGAGTACGTGCATCTGCTGCGCTGGATGCGCGCGTACAACGAACGGCATCCGGAGCGCGAGCTGCGCTTCATGGGCAACGACCTCAACTACCCGGAGCAGGGCGTGGAGCTCTTCGACGGGGTGCGGGACTACGTGCGCGCGCACGAGCCGGATCTGCTCCCGCGGATCGACGGGCTGTACGCGCCGCTGCGCCGCCTGACGGACGGCGACACCTACATGGGGCGGCCGCTCGCGGAACGCGAGGCGCTGGCGAAGAAGGCGGGCACGGCGTACCGGTTGCTGAGGTCCCGTCAGAAGGGCGCGGAGAGCCCGTCGCTCGGCCTCGCGTTGCACCACGCCCGGTCCGTCGCACAGACCGCCGACATGTACGCCTTCCCGCTCGACACGGACGAGGGCAAGAAGGACGCCATGCTGTACCGCGACCGGCTGATGGCTCAGAACACCGCGTGGTGGCAGCGGTACACGGGCGGCAAGGTGTTCCTGTCGGCCCACAACGCCCATGTCTCGTACGAGTCCTACGACCCGCGCTATCCGAAGATGCAGGGCGCCTTCCTCCGCGACCGCCTCGGCAAGCGGTACGCGAGCATCGGATTCACCTTCGACCGGGGCTCGTTCATGGCGCAGGGCCCGGACAACGGACGGTGGAAGTCGTACTCCGTGGGCCCCGCCACGCGCGGCATGAACGAGCACACCCTCGACAAGGTGCGCCTCGACGGCTACTTCGTGGACCTGCGGACGCTGCCCGCCGCCACCAGGAAGTGGCTCGGCACGGCGCGCGTGACCCGCAGCATCGGCTCGGGGTGGCCCGACGGACCGTACAAGATCCGTCTCGCGCCCTCGCACGACATCCTGATCCATCTGCACGAGGTCACGGCGGCCCACCGGCGGCCCGCCGGGTGACGCGGTCTCAGAAGCCGAGACGAGCCGTCCCGGGTATTGACTGCTCCCTGCATCCGCCATGAGAGTGCCGCTCGTGCACAGCGAAGCGACAGCAGCAGAGAAACAGCAGGTCCAGGACGCGGAAGCGAGCCCCGAGAGCCTGCGCAGAGTCGCCGTGGCCTCTTTCATCGGGACGGCCATCGAGTTCTACGACTTCTACATCTACGGCACGGCGGCCGCCCTCGTCCTGAACGAGGCCTTCTTCCCGAACCTCGACCCGGTCAACGCCACCCTCGCGTCGTTCTCCACGTACGCGGTGGCGTTCGCCGCCCGGCCCATCGGCTCGGTGGTCTTCGGGCACTTCGGCGACCGGGTCGGGCGCAAGTCGGTCCTGGTGGCCTCGCTGCTCCTGATGGGGCTCTCCACCGCCCTCGTGGGTCTTCTGCCCGGCTACGGCACGTGGGGCGTCTGGGCCCCGGTGCTGCTGATCCTGCTCCGCTTCCTCCAGGGCGTCGGGCTCGGCGGCGAGTGGGGCGGGGCGGCGCTGCTCGCGGTGGAGCACGCGCCGAGGAAGAAGCGCGGCCTGTACGCGGCCTTCCCCCAACTCGGCCCGTCCGTCGGCTTCTTTGCGGCCACCGCCGTCTTCTGGCTGCTCTCGGCCACACTCTCCGACGACGCGTTCCGCTCGTGGGGCTGGCGCGTGCCGTTCCTGCTCTCCTTCGTCCTGGTCGGCGTCGGCCTGTTCGTGCGGCTGCGGATCAGTGAGACGCCGGTCTTCGCCAAGGTCATGGCGGCGCAGGAGGCGAGCAAGGTCCCCGCCCTCGACGTGCTCCGCCGCCACCCGCGCGAACTGCTGCTCGGCGCGGGCGGCATGGTCGTCGCGTACGGCCTCTTCTACACCGCCACGACCTACTGCCTCTCGTACGCCACCGGCACCCTGCACATCTCCCGCAACACGATGCTCGGCCTCTCCCTGGTGGCCTGCCTCTTCCTCGCGGCCGGCACCTGGCTCGCCGCGACGCGCTCCGACGGTGCGGGGCGGCGCAGGCTGGTCCTCGCGGGCGCGGCGCTCGCGGTGGTGTGGGGGCTCGTGCTCTTCCCGCTCCTCGACACCGGGCAGCCCGCGCTCATCGCCCTCGCCCTCGGCGGCGCGCTGTTCTGCATGGGCGTCGTCTACGGCCCGATGGGCGCCTACCTGCCCGAGCTGTTCGGCACGAACGTCCGCTACTCCGGCGCCTCGCTCGCCTACAACCTCGGCGGGGTGCTCGGCGGCGCGGTCTCGCCGCTGGTGGCCACCCGACTACAGGCGGCGTTCGGCTCCTCGTCGGTGGGCTGGTACGTGAGCGCGATGGCCGTCGTCTCGCTGCTCTGCGTCCTCGCGCTGCCCGAGACCCGGGAGCGGGAACTCGCCTGAGAGCGCGCCCCCGCAGATCGTGCGCGGCATCTGGCCAGCCGGGCCGGGCGGCAGGACCATACCGGCGTGGAGCCCTACTGGGAATTGACCTTCGACGCCGACGGCGACGTCGACACGGCGCAGCGCGCCCAGCTGCTGTCCGGCGCGGAACGTGAACGCGTCACCGATCTGCTGGTCTTCGCGCACGGCTGGAACAACGATCAGGAGGACGCCAGGAAGCTGTACCGGCGCTTCCTCACCCCCTGCCAGGACCTGTGCGGGGCCGAGGTGCGCCTCGGCTACGTCGGGGTGCTCTGGCCCGCCATCCGCTTCCCCGACGAACCGATCCCCGACTTCGACCCCTCGGCCGCGCCCACCGTCCCCGCGACCCCGCCCGGCCGCCCCGAGCTCGACCCGGCCACCCGGCGGGCGCTCGACCGCGCCTTCCCCGACCACGGCGCGACCCTGGACCGGATCGCCGAACTGCTCGCGGAGCGCTCCCGGGTGCCGTCCCGCATGTACGAGTTCGGGCGGCGCGTGCGCGAGCTGGTCTCCCTGCGCGAGACGCATCCGGCGCGCCACTTCGGCCAGGACACCGGCGCGGGCGAGCCCGCCATGCTCACCGACGACGCGGTCCAGGTGTGCGAGGTGTTCGCCGCCGCGCGCTCGGACACCGGCGAGCCCGCGCTCCTCGGTGAGCTGCGCGAGCGGCTGTGGGACGGCGCGCACGAACTGCTGCGGCAGGGCACGTACTACGCGATGAAGCGCCGGGCCGGCGCGGTGGGCCAGCTGGGCCTCGGCCCGGCGATCGGCCTGCTCGCCGCGGACGTACCGACGATCCGGGTGCACCTCCTCGGGCACAGCTTCGGTGCCCGGCTCGTCTCGTACGCGCTGCGCGGGATGCCTGCGGATGTGCGCGCGGTGAAGTCGGTGACGCTGCTCGAGGGCGCCTTCTCGCACTACACGTTCGCCGAGCGGCTGCCGCACGACAGGTTCCGCGGCGGCGCCCTGCACGGCATGCAGCACCGCATCGACGGCCCGCTGGTCGCCTGCTACTCGCACTTCGACGACGCCCTGGGGCGGCTGTATCCGCTCGCGTCGAAGCTGGCGGGCGACGACACGAGCTTCCTCAACCTGTGGGAGCGGTGGGGGGCCGTCGGGTACAACGGCATCCGGGCCGTGGACGGCACCCGGCGCATCAAGCTGGGCGAAAGGGTGCCCACCGAGGGGTGCGTGAGCATCGACACGTCGTCGGTGGTGCGGCGGGGCGGCCCGCCCGCCGGCGCGCACAGCGACATCTGCCACGAGGAACTGGCGCGTGTCGTGTTCGCCGCCGGGCGGATCGCCCTGCGCTGATGGCGGGTCCGGCTACGGACGGTGCCGGGGGAATTCGACGACCTGCTGGTAGGTCGGGCGGTTCTGCCACTGGATCGGCTTGTGCGTGATGCCGCCGAGCGCCCGGTGGATGACGGAGTCCGCGCACCACTGCTCGCCCGCCTTGCACGCCTCGTCACCGGGGTAGACCTCGGTGGCGGGCTCGGCGACGGCGCGGGCGAGGGTGGTGAGCAGGCTGTCGCGGCAGGCGTCGAGCTCGCCGCCGCCGCAGTAGGTCTGGGCGAGCCCGCCCTTCACCGGCTCCCCGAGGACCGTGCGCAGGTCCTTGTCGGCATAGCCCCACCAGCCGTACTGGAAGGCCGATCCGGCGTGCGCCCCGGTGGGTCCGTGCCCCGCCGATGGCGCCTCGTCGGTGGCGAGCTGGGCGGTCAGGGCCTCGTACAGCTCCTTGCCCATACCGGGCTTGAACTCGGCCTCGACGAGGAGCGGCCACCAGGCGTCCATGATCCGTACGGCGTCGGGGTGGGCGTACGTCTTCGATCCCGGCGCCGTCTGGTTGCGTTGCGCGCCCGCCTTGCGCCAGGCGTCCAACTGCTGCACGGCCTTGGCCAGTTGCGGGTCGGTGACCGGCTTGCTTGTGACCACCTTGAGGAGTTCGGGCAGCACCTGTTCGCCGCGCAGGTCGGTGACGGCCGCCTCCGACATGGCGCGGGTGAGTGAGGCGCGGGTGACCCCGCCCTCCTCGGTGAGCTTCTTGACGCGCCCGTCGAGCAGGTCGCCGCGGTGCACGGCGCTGATGCCGAAGCCCGCGGTGCTGAAGTCCTTGGCCTGCTTGTTGTTCCAGGAGATGTAGTAGTCCTGGTTGACGGACTGCGGATGCTCGGCGGGCGGGGTCTGCGCCGAGGTGTTGTCCTGCGGGTCGAAGTCCCGCCATTCGTAGGCCTGTCCGGCCTTGACCGGCAGGGCGGGGTCGACGCTGTCGGCGCGCTCGGGGTTGGCGCCGCTGTTGTAGTACGCGATGTCGCGCGAGTCGGCGTAGAACCAGTTGAAGGCGTAGCTGATGTGCTGGGCGGCCTTCTTGAACGTCGTGGCGTTGTCGACGTACGAGGGGTCGTTCAGCATCTGGAAGCCGATGATGGAGTCGGCCTCGTGGCGGTAGGTGGAGCGCAGCGAGACGTACGCGACGGGCTTGCCGTCGACGCTCGCGCGGTGCGTGACGACGCCGTACTTCGTGCGGAAGACCTGCATGCGGTAGGAGCCCGCGGCCGTGGAGTCGGCGAGGGTCGGCTTCCAGGCGTTCTTCTGCTCCAGCTTCTCCATGGGCGTGCAGGTGCCCCGGTAGAGGTAGCCGGCCGACTGCTTGGTGGGGGCGCCGCCGCCCGGCTCGCACAGCTCGACGGCGTACGTGTCGGTAATGTCCTGTCCGGCGGAGGTGGCCGACCAGGCGTAGTCCTGGCCGCGTCCCAGCTGGACGTACATGCCGACGCCCGCGAACGAGACGCCGCGGGCGCTGATGCCAGGCCCCTGGAGCTCCTGCTGCATGAGGAGCTGGGGCGCGAAGTAGCCGGTCTGCGGGCCGAAGACGGCGACGGGGTGGCCGCTCGCGGTGTGCGCGCCGGAGACGAGCAGCGCGTTCGACATGCCCTTCTTGTGGCCGTCGGCCCGGAACAGGTCCGGGGGCAGGACACCCTTGTCGTACATGCCCTGAAGCGGCTTGAGCTTCTTCGGCGCCTGCACCGGGTCCTTCGCGCCGGTCCTCGCGCCGCCCGTCCGGTCGTACACGAGCTGCTCGCGCTCGACCGATCCCCGGTCGGGCATGGCGGTGCCGCGCGCCTTCGCCGGCTTGCCCGCGTACGGGAAGCTCGTGCCGTCGTGGATGGTCTGCACGGCCTCGGGGTCGTTGCGGGCGCGGAAGGACTCCCAGACCTCGGTGCCCTTCTCGACGCCGTACTTCTCCTGGGACTTCATGAGGGACAGCGCGGACTCGACCTCTCCGCCGCCGCCGTTGCCGAAGAGCCCGCCGACCACGGAGGCGAGCGCGATCATGTCCGTGATCTTGAAGGGTGCTATCTCACCTGCGTTGGTGACCGCGTCGATCTTGCCGGTCAGGACGTACTCGCCGGGGAAGTAGCGGCCGTCCTTCGACTTCGTGCGGTAGGCGTTGAGCCCGTCGATGTAGGCCTGCGCGTCCTCCATGGCCTGCTTGCCGCGCTCGCCCTGCGTCGTCCTGATGTACTCGACCTGCTTCTCCAGGTCCTTCTCGGTGTACGGGGCCTGCGGCCAGAACTGCTGCTCCAGGCCCTGGTTGGCGAGCGCGCCGCCCGCGAACGACGTCAGCTGCCCGCGCCCGATGTGCCGGAAGAGGTCGATGAGCCAGAGCCGGTCCTGGCCCGCGGCGAACCCGGCGCCGAACTCGGTGCCGTAGCGGGTGGTGCCCTTGATGTGCGGGATGCCGTACTTCTTGTCCCGGGTGATCGTCACGTCGTCGCGCGGCCGGGTGACCGAGGCTGCCTGGCCGTCGGGCACCCCGAAGGAGGCATCGTCGAAGAACTCCGTGAGGCGGTCGTCGGTGAGCGAGGTGTAGCCGGAGGAGAGCGCGTCGTAGGGGCCCAACTGGTCGTCCGCGTGCGGGGGTTGGGTGCCAAGGAGCCGGTGGGCGAGGATCTCGGCGAGGGTCGCGTTGCCGTTCGCGCCGGGCGGCAGGATGTCCGCGCACTGGCTGCCGCAGTAGTCGTCGTCGCCTGCGGCCCGCCCCTTCGCCGCCGGATGGCCCGGATCGGCCACGGCCCCGGGCAGTGGCGCCAGGAGGGCGGCGCCGAGCGCGAGCGCCGCTCCCGCCGTGAGTGTTCTGAGCCTGCCGTCGCGTCGTCGCATGGGTGCTCCTCCGGATCCTGCGGAAGACCGATGCGCCGGAGGCTACTGGCGAGTTGGCGAACTCGAAAGATGAACATACGTCGGCTTTTCCGAATCACCACAACGCGCCCCCCTTGTGCAGGCATCACCCCAGCCGGGTCGGGCAGGCGAAACACGTCGCGCGATGAGGGAGCCGAATCGCGAGTCGATACGTCTACTCGGCGACGTCGTTTCGAATCGATGGCCGTGACGGGCCCCGTCTCGACAGCGGCGCCGGCGAAAACGGAACACGGGTACCAGTACGGAAGTACGTGTGACGGAGGTGCAGGGCGATGGCCGGATTCCGGAGTCTCGCGAGACAGGTGCGTGATCCGCAGAGCGATCTGGCACTGCGGCGGTACTCGCTGCGCAAGTGCCTGGAGAGGTTCGCGCCGTACGGACACCGGGCGACCTGGGACCATCTGTGCTCCCGGGCCGGCCTGGGGCCGGAGGACAGGTCGCCCGACCCGGCGCGGCTGGTGGCGGCGCTGAACGAGCTGGAGGCGGCGAGGGCGGTCTGGCTCGCCTACGAGGCGGGCTTCGCGGAGCGCCGCCGCAAGGAGAAGCACGACGGGCTCAGGCGCCCCGGGAGCGTCGACGACTGGCACCGCTGCACCTGGGGAGGGTGCGGTATCGCCTGGTGCGACGACCCGGACATCCACCCGCACGCCCCCCTCGCCGAAGTTCTGCGCCGGCTCATCGCGGCGCTGGAGAGGGAGCCGGGCGCGGCCTGCCCGGTCTGTGCGGACACCGACCTCGTCTGGCGGCACGGGCTTGCGCACGAGCCGTCGTCGGGAGTGGTCTGCACGGGCTGCGGCATCGTCGTGCCCGCACCCGTCCTCACGCCGGACGCGGTGGAGCGGGCGCAGGCGCGGCAGCTGCGTCCCCTCGTGCCGGCGTGAGGTGCGGGCCGGTCAGGGCGTCTTCACGTCCGTGTGGATGGCCAGCTTGAACTGGGCGTGTATGAGCGGCGTGGGACGCTTCACGTCTCCCACGCCGCGTGCCGAGATCTTCAGGCCCAGGGGTGTGTCCGGGTGCACGAACAGCTGCCAGAGGTAGGTCCTGTACTGCCCGCCCCGGGTCGGGGTGATGTCGGTCGTGGCGGTCGAGTCGTACCCGGTGGTCAGGCTCAGCGGGTCCCTGACGTAGCGCGAGCGGAACTCGGTCGCCCTCGCGTCTGCCTCCCAGAAGACCATCGCGGAGAGCATTCCCCAGCCCTCGTGGCTGGGCCATATCAGCCCCGAGCGGGCGTCCGGGAACTTCGAGGGTCTCCCGCCGCCCTTCGCGGGGTCGTGCATGTGCCACGGGTCGTACGACTCGTCGCCCGCGCCGTACGGGAAGCGCACCAGGTGGTAGCCGTCACTGTCGTACTTGACGGACTGCCGTCCGTGCCGCGCGGTGTCCCACAGCAGTGAGCAGATGACAACGGA
This sequence comes from Streptomyces sp. NPDC058284, assembly GCF_042881135.1. Lineage (NCBI taxonomy): Bacteria > Bacillati > Actinomycetota > Actinomycetes > Kitasatosporales > Streptomycetaceae > Streptomyces > Streptomyces sp. NPDC058284. Next base: position 116,184 of record NZ_JBHVYE010000016.1, on the reverse strand, counting down.
CATCGGCCTCTCCCCCGGTCGGCGTCGACGTGCCGCGCGCAAGCCGACGTACGGTGCGCGGCTCCTTTGCGTACCAACACGGTGCTGCCGGGGGCGCGTTCGCGGCTAGGGGGCGCACAGGGAATTTCCGGTGGTCACCCGGTGACACGGCCGACGGGTCGGATCCGGCGGGTCACGTCCTGCGGGACCTGCGGTCCACCAGGAGCCGGGAGCCGCTGTGCCGCTCGCCGAAGACGTCGTCGGGGTTGGAGAGCACGCAGGTGTCCAGGGACAGGCAGCCGCAGCCGATGCAGTCCGTGAGGTGGTCGCGCAGCCGCCCCAGCTGTTTGATGCGCTCGTCCAGTTCCGAGCGCCAGCCCTCCGAGAGGCGCGCCCAGTCCTCGCGGTTGGGCGTGCGCTCCTCGGGCAGCGAGTCGAGCGCCTCCCGGATCGTGGAGAGCGGGATGCCGACGCGCTGGGAGGCGCGGATGAAGGCGACGCGGCGCAGCGTGTCCCGGTGGTAGCGGCGCTGGTTGCCCGATGTGCGGCGGCTGGTGATGAGGCCCTTGGACTCGTAGAAGTGCAGGGCGGAGACGGCGACGCCGCCGCGGTCGGCGAGCTGGCCGACCGTGAGTTCGTTGACCTTCTCTGGGATCTGGGGCACCCCTCGAACCCTACTGGCACCTCCGTTGACACGCGTCGGCGCACACCGCATGCTGAGCAAGCGCTTAGTCTGCGTACGCTTCTGCGTGCGTTTCTGCATACGTCTAGGAGGCCAGGGACATGGCGGAGCCGAAGATCTTCACGTCGGCCGAGGAACTGCGCGCCGGAGTCGGCGGACAGCTCGGGTACAGCGACTGGCTGGAGATCGACCAGAAGCGGATCGACCTCTTCGCCGAGGCCACGGGCGATCACCAGTGGATCCACGTGGACGCGGAGAAGGCGGCGCAGGGGCCCTTCGGCACGACCATCGCGCACGGCTACCTGACCCTGTCGCTGCTGCCGAGCCTGGTGCCGCAGATCATGCGCGTCGAGAACATGAGGATGGGCATCAACTACGGCACCGGCAAGGTCCGTTTCCCCTCCCCCGTACCGGTCGGCTCCCGGCTGCGCGCCACCGCCGAGCTCACCGACGTCACGCCGACGAAGGACGGCGGCGTGCAGGTGACGGCGAAGGTCACCGTGGAGCGCGAGGGCGGCGACAAGCCCGCGTGCGTGGCGGAGACGGTGTCGCGCTACTACTTCTGAGATTCCCCGGGCCTGGCGCCCGCCGCTCCCACCATCCGCAGCACGAGGTCGGCGTAGAGCGCGCCGACCTCGTCGGGCGTCCGGTGCCCCGCCACGTTGAACCAGCGGGCGACGTCGATGCAGAGCGAGAGCACGGCGAGCGTGGTGCCCGGCACGTCGGGGACGTCGAACTCCCCCGCCCGCACGCCGTCGTTGATGATGTCCCGCACCGCCTCGTCCGACCTGCGGCGCAGCGCGACGATCTCCGTGCGGTGCTCCTCGCCGAGCGCGTCGAGCTCGTACTGCACGACGCGCGCGGTCATGTGGTGGGCGGCGTGCCAGCCGACGAAGGAGCGCACGGCCGCCGCGAGCCGTTCCGCGGCGCTGCCCTCGCCGTCCGCCGCGGTGCGCAGGATGGCGAGCGCCTTGTCGTGGCCGATCCGGCTGATGCGGTGGAGCAGCTCTTCCTTCGTCTTGTAGTGGATGTAGAGCGCGGCGGGGCTCATCCCGGCGCGGCCCGCGATGTCCCGGGTGGTCGTCGCGTGGTAGCCGCGCTCGGCGAAGGCCTCGACGGCGGCGATCAGCAGCCGCCTGGCCGCGTCGGGGCTCACCTCGCCCCACGGCTGCTCCTCGCCGCCGATCTCCTCCGCCGCGCTCATCGCCCACTCCTTCAGCTTTCGGGAGGGACACCATACCTCTGACGGTGAGCAAGCGCTTAGACCCTGTCCTGGGCCCGGGAACCGGGATCAGGTCCCGGTCAGGATGTGCCGAACGGGTCGTGCTCGGCGAGCAGCTTGTCGACGCGGGCCTGGTCGACCCTGCTGACGATCTGCACCACTTCCTGCCGGTCCCTGATCACCTTGGCGAGGGTGAACGCGGACGTCGTCAGGTAGAGCACCGCGATGGCGAGGAAGCCCCGCACCCAGGCCGAGGCGTCGAGGTAGCCGATGCCGACGGCGACGGCCGCGATGGACACGGCGAAGGAGGCCACGGCCTGGCCGTAGAAGGCGTTGGTGGTCTGTTGTCTCACGGGCGGCTCAGTCATGCGAACAGCATCGGCGAGGCGCCACGGGCGTCGTATCCGTACGGATACTCAGGCGCGTACTCAGAACGCCGAAACGCCGGTGAGAGCACGGCCGATGACGAGTTTCTGGATCTGGCTCGTGCCCTCGTAGAGGGTCATCACGCGGGCGTCGCGCAGCAGTTTGCCCGCCGGGTACTCGTCGATGTAGCCGTAACCGCCGAAGACCTGGAGGGCGTTGTTGGCGGCGCGCACGGCGGCCTCCGAGGCGAACAGCTTGGCCTTGGAGGACTCCGTGGCGAAGGGCTGTCCGCGGTCGATCAGGTCGGCGACCCGCCAGGTCAGCAGGCGCGCGGCGTCCACGTCCACGGCGATGTCGCTGATCAGCTCCTGCACCAGCTGATGGTGGGCGATGCTCCTGCCGAACTGCTCGCGCTCGCCGGCGTAGCGCACCGCGGCGTCGAGGGCGGCCTGCGCGATGCCGACGCAGCCCGCGGCCACCGACATGCGCCCCTTGGCGAGGGCCGACATGGCGACGGAGAACCCCTTGCCCTCGGGCGCCAGCATGGCCGACGCAGGGACGCGGACGTCCTCGAGGACGAGTTCGGCGGTGGCCTGGCCGCGCAGGCCGAGCTTGCCGTGCAGGGTGCGGCGGGTCAGGCCCGGGGTGTCCGCAGGGACCAGGAAGGCGGAGACGCCCTTGTGCCCGGGGGCGTCGCCGGTGCGGGCGAAGAGGAGCACGACGTCGGCCCAGGTGCCGTTGGTGATGAACATCTTGGTGCCGTTGACGACGTACGCGTCACCGTCGCGCACGGCGCTGGTCGTCAGGCTGCCCGCGTCGGACCCGGTGCCCGGCTCGGTGAGCCCGAAGCACCCGACGTACTCCCCGGAGGTGAGCCCCGGCAGCCACTGCCGCTTCTGCTCCTCGCTGCCCCAGTACGCGATGGTCTTGGCGACCAGGCCGAGCGAGACCGAGACGATGCCGCGCACGGAGGAGTCCCCGCGCCCCAGCTCCTCGGTCACCAGGCAGTACGCGAGGTGGTCACCGCCCGAGCCGCCGTACTCCTCGTCGATGGTGAGCCCCAGGAAGCCGACCTCGCCGAGCTTCTTCACGAGATTCCGGTCGACGCTCTCGGCGCGGTCCCACTCGACGACGTGCGGGGCGATCTCACGCGCGACGAAGTCCTTGGCCAGTCGCTGGACGGCTGCCTGCTCGTCGCTGAGCTCCAGGTTCATGGACACCTCTTCATGTCTCGTCACGTCTCTTCACACCGGGCCACGAACCGGCCGCCCGGACTACGTCGCGTTTTAAATTAGCACTGCTAGTTTGTTGTGGCAGCCCTACTATGTGCCGCATGGCCCGACCGCGCAAGCCCCTGCTCAGCCGAGAACGCATCGTCGAGACGGCGCGTGCGCTCGTGGACTCCGAGGGACTCGCGGCCGTCTCCACGCGCCGCCTCGCCGCCGAACTCGGCGTCAGCGGCCCGTCCCTCTACAACCACTTCCGCACCAAGGACCAGATCCTCGAGGCGGTCGCGGACTCGGTGAGCGCGCAGGTCGACCTGTCGATGTTCGACGCGGCCGACGCGCGGGACTGGCGCACGGCGCTGCACGACTGGGCGGTCTCCTACCGGGCCGCCCTCACGCTGCACCCGAACATCGTCCCGGTCCTGGCGAGCGGTCCCGGCCGCCGCCCGGCCGGACTGCGGCTCGCCGACGCGGTGTTCGGCGCGATGGTCGACGCGGGCTGGCCGGCCGCGCAGGCCACGTCCATCGGCGCGCTGATGCGGTACTTCATCATGGGCTCCGCGCTCGGCTCGTTCGCCGGGGGCTTCGTGGACGACGAGGCGGCGTACGACCCGGCCGACTATCCGCACCTGGGCCAGGCCCATCTGCTCGCGGAGCGGCAGCAGGTCATCGACGAGCGGGCCTTCGAGGCGGGCCTCCAGGCGCTCCTCGACGGGCTCGCGCTGCAGTACGAGCAGGTGGCGGCGCGCGCCTGACGCGACGCGCTCCGCGCACGGTTCGGTGCACGGCTCGGCGCACGGCTCGGTGCACGGTTCGGCGCAGGCCGAAGGGTTCCTGCCGCATCCTGGACGCATGAAGCCGGGCCACCCGAACACCATCGCCGCGACCGCCCCCGCCACCGCCCTCGCCTCGCTCGCCGCACTCTTCGCGGACGAGACGCGGGCGGCCTGCCTGCTCGCGCTGCTCGACGGGCGGGCGTGGACGGCCGGCGAGCTGGCCCGGCACGCCGGAGTCGCGGCGTCGACGCTCAGCGAGCACCTGGGGCGGCTGGTCGCGGGCGGCCTGCTCACCGAGTACCGGCAGGGCAGGCACCGCTACGTGCGGCTCGCCGACGCGCGGGCCGCCCAGCTCGTCGAGGATCTCGCCGCCCACGCGGCGCCCGGGGCGCGGGCGAGGCCCCGGTCGCTGCGGGAGGCGGGTGCCGCGGGGGCGATGGCGCGCGGCCGTACGTGTTACGACCATCTGGCGGGGCGGCTCGGCATCACGATCACCGGGGCGATGACGGAGAGGGGGCTGCTGCGGCAGGACACCGGGTTCGCCCTGACCGACCAAGGGGTGGAGTGGTTCGGGGAGTTGGGGATCGGGCTGGCCCGGACGGGGCGGCGGCCGCTGGCCCGGTCCTGCCTGGACTGGACGGAGCGCAAGCCGCACCTCGCCGGGGTCGCGGGGGCGGCGCTGTGCGGCCACGCGCTGGCCGCGGGCTGGTGCGAGCGGATCGGTACGGAGCGCGCCGTGCGGGTGACGGCGGCCGGAGCGCGGGCGTTCGCCACGCACCTCGGCATCGAGGGCCTGTAGGCGGTCACCGACCGGCCCGCCCCGTCCGCTCAGCGGGCCCCCATCCGCTCAGCCCGCTCAGCCCGTGATGACGCGCTCCACCGCCGCCGCGACCAGCTCGTCGCGCTCGGCCTCCGTGAGGACATCCGGCAGCGTGAGCTGTTCGAGGATGAGCCAGTTGAGCGCCAGATAGAGCAGCTTGACCGCCGTCGCGTCGCCGGGCAGTCCGGAGGCCTCGTGGTAGGAGAGGTTGGCTTCGAGGTCGGCCTTGACCCGCTCGGTGAGGACCGCGCGCAGTTCGGGGCGCCGGGTCGCCTCCAGGCGCAGTTCGAGCAGGGCGAGGTAGCCCGTACGGAAGCCGCTGACCCGGCCGACGACCTCGCGCATCAGCTCGACGTAGGTCCCCTTGTCCCGCTCGGCCGTCCGCTGCCGCTCGATGACCGCCTCGTCGGGCGTGAGCCGTTCGTAGACCCGGGCACCCGCCTGGGTCAGCAGGTCGTCGCGGTTGCTGAAGTAGTTGGACGCGGTGCCGGTCGGCACGGCCGCCTCGGTGTCCACCGCCCGGAAGGTCAGCCCGCGGGCTCCTTCCCTGGCAAGGACCTCGATGGCGGCGTCGACCAGGGCCGCTCGCCGCCCGTCGTTCCTGCGCACCATTGACACCACTCCATTCGCAGTACTACGTTTTCACCACTACAGAGAGAGTACTACAGGGGGAGTCATCGCATGCGCAAGCTCGTCTACTACATCGGCGCCTCCATCGACGGGTACATCGCGGGCCCCGGCGGCGAGGTCGACTTCTACCCCACGGGCGACGAGGAGCAGACCGCCGCCTACGCCGCGTCGGTCAACGCCCGCTACCCCGAGACGGTCCCGACCGCCTTGCGCCCGCTCGTCGGCCTCGCGGACGCCCCCAACCTGCGCTTCGACACGGTGGTGATGGGCCACGGCACCTACCGCCAGGCACTGGCCCACGGCACCCCGAGCCCGTACGCGCACCTGCGCCAGTACGTCCTGTCGAGCACCCTGGGCGCCGCGCCCGATCCGGCCGTGACCGTGACCGCGGACGACCCTCTCACCCTGGTCCGCGACCTCAAGCGGCAGCAGGGGAAGGACATCTGGCTGTGCGGGGGCGGACGCGTCGCGGCGGCGCTGCTGCCGGAGCTCGATGAGCTGATCGTCAAGAGCTACCCGGTGGTCGCGGGGGCCGGGGTCCCCGTCTTCGCCGGGGAGTTCGACCCGACGCGATTCCGGGTGACCGCGCGGGAGACCTTCGCCAACGACGTCCTGATGACGTGGTTCGAAGCGGCCGCCGCACCGGAAGCCCCCACTCCGGCCGGGTAGATGTACTCTGCATCCGTTCTGTCGGACACAGCAGGGGCATGAGGCGGGGAGTGGCCGTGGGGTACGCGAGGGACGCGCTGGACGCCGGTGGCTCGACCGAGGGGACAAGGCGGACGATCGGGCCGCCGCGCGCCCGCGTCTTCGCCGCGCAGGTGCTGCGCGGGCACGCGCAGGTCACCTTCATGCCGAGCGCCGCCGCGGGCGTCCTCTTCTGCGCCGCGCTCTTCGCGGCGGGGTGGGAGTACGGGCTCTACGGCCTGGCGGGCACCGCGGTCGGCACGGCCACGGCGCGGCTCCTCGGCGTGGCCGACGACCGCGTGTCGGTCGGGCTCGAAGGCTTCAACGCCTGCCTGACGGCGCTGGGTTGTGCGGTCTTCCTCGGCACGGAGCACCTGTCGACCGCGCTGGTCGCCGTCGCGGGCAGCGTGGTCGTCACGGTCGTGACGGCGGCCGTGGTCAGGCTGGCCGGCGCCTGGGAACTGCCCACGCTGACCCTGCCGTTCTGCCTGGTCGCCTCCGCGACGACCGTCGCGGCACCCGGCTTCCGGCACGTCTGGCACCACGGCGAGGGCCTCGCGGCGCTCACCGCGTCCGCGACCGGCCCGACCGCGCTCCAACCCGTCGACCTCGCCCGGGGGTTCTTCGCCGGTTTCGGTCAGATCTTCTTCATGCCCCAGTGGTACGTGGGCGCCCTGCTGCTGCTCGGCTTCCTCGTCGCCGGTCCCCGCGCGGCGGGCGTGGCGTGCCTGGGCAGCGCCACCGGCATCGCCACCGCCTGGGCGCTGGGCGCTCCCGCCGCGCGGATCGCCGACGGCACGAGCGGGTACAACGCGGTCCTCGTCTCCCTCGCCCTGTGCGGCGTCTTCCTGCCCGCGCGGGGCGCGACCCTCGCGTACGCACTCGTGGGCGCCGCCACCGCCACGGCGCTCGGCCCGGCGGTGGCGGCACTCGCCGCGCCGTCCGGCGGGCACGCGTTCACGTGGCCGTTCGTCCTGACGACGTTCGTGTTCCTGGCGGCGGCCACGTCCTTCCCCAGGCTCACGGCCCCGGCGGCGAAGAGCTGACCGCCGCGCCGCCGGGGACCGGTCAGAAGCCGCCGGGGGCCGGTCAGAAGACGACCAGCGCCCGGCCGCCCCTGCCCGCCATCATGTTCTCGAAGGCCGCCGGGATGCCGTCGAGCCCGATCCGGTCGGTCACCAGGGCGCCCAGGTCGAGGCGGCCCGCGCGGATGTGACCGGCCAGGACCGGCAGGTCGACGGCCGGGTCGCAGTTGCCGTAGACGCAGCCGGAGAGCGTCCTGCCCCAGTGGAAGAGTTCCAGGGCGTTGAAGGTCACCTGCTGGTCCTTGCCGCCGATGCCGACCACCGTGGTGCGCCCGCCGCGCCGCGTCGACTCCCAGGCCGTGCGGATCGTCACGGCGCGGCCCACGCACTCCACGGCCACGTCGACGCCTTGGCCGCCGGTGAGCCCGCGGATGTCCTTGGCCGTCGTCTCCGAGGCCACCACGTAGTCCGTGGCACCGGCCGAGCGGGCCAGCTCCTCCTTCGCCGGGGACACGTCGACCGCGACGATCCGTCCCGCGCCCGCGATCCTGGCCGCCTGCAGCGTGGCGAGGCCCACCCCGCCGACGCCGAACACCGCGACGCTCTCGCCCTCGCGGACCCGCGCCGAGTGGTGCACGGCCCCGTACCCGGTCAGGACGGCGCAGCCGAGCAGCGCCGCGTCGGTGAGCGGCACACCGTCCGGCGCCGGCAGGACGCAGCCCGCGGCGACCACCGTCTCCTCGGCGAACGCGGCGACGTTCAAGCCCGGATGGAGCTCCGTCCCGTCCGGTCGCTTCGCGTAGACGTCCGCGGCGCCCGCGAGGGCGTTGCCGCAGAGCCACACCTCGCCGAGCGAGCAGGCGTGGCACGTCCCGCAGGACGGCGCCCAGTTCAGGACGACGCCGTCACCGGGAGCGAGGCGGGTGACGCCCTCCCCCACGGACACCACGGTGCCCGCGCCCTCGTGGCCGAGCACGGCGGGCACCGGGACCCGCATCGTGCCGTTGGTCAGGGACAGGTCGGAGTGACAGACCCCCGCTGCGGCGAGGCGCACCCGGACCTGGCCGGGGCCCGGCTCCGGCAGGTCGATCTCGGCGATCTCCAGCGGAGAGCCGACGGCGGGCAGGATGGCGGCGCGGACCACGTTCACGTACTCCTCGGGATCGGAAGGGTCAGAAGCCCAGAAGGGTCAGAGGGGTCAGAACTGCAGGGACTTGGTCTGGAGGTACTCGGTCAGGCCGTGCGCGCCCAGCTCGCGGCCGACGCCCGACTGCTTGTAACCGCCGAACGGGGCGAGGGGGTTGAAGCTGCCGCCGTTGATGTCGACCTGTCCGGTCTCCATGCGGCGGGCGAACGCCGTCGCCTGCGCGTCGTCGGCGGCCCACACCGCGCCCGCCAGCCCGTACACGGTGCCGTTGGCGATGCGCAGGGCGTCGTCCTCGTCCTCGTACCGGATGATCGAGACGACCGGTCCGAAGATCTCCTCCTGGGCGATGGTCATCTCGGGCGTGACGTCGGCGAAGACGGTCGGCTGGACGAAGTAGCCCTTGTCCTGGGGCGATTCGGGGCCGCCCGCCACGATGCGGGCGCCTTCCTCGACGCCCTTCTCGATGTAGCCGCGCACGCGCGCCTGCTGCTTGGCGTTGACGACGGGGCCGATGCGCGGCCCGTACTTGGCGGCGGCGGCCGCGGCGAGCTCCACCGCCTCGTCGTAGTGGTCGGTGTGCACCAGCATGCGGGTCCAGGCGCTGCACGTCTGGCCGGAGTTGGACATGACGTTGGCGACGCCGACGTTGACGGCCTTGGTGAGGTCGGCGCCCGGCAGGATGACGTTGGCGGACTTGCCGCCGAGCTCCAGGGCGACGCGCTTGACGGCCGCGCCCGCGGTGGCGCCGATCCGCCTGCCGACCGCGGTCGATCCCGTGAAGGAGACGAGGTCGACGCCCTCGTGCTCGGCGAGCGCCTGGCCCGCGACCGGGCCGAGCCCTGTGACCAGGTTGAACACGCCCGCGGGTACGCCCGCCTCGTGCGCCGCCTCGGCGAAGAGCTGGGCGGTGAGCGGGGTGTCCTCGGCGGGCTTGAGCACGACCGTGCAGCCCGCGGCGAGCGCGGGCGCCACCTTGTTGACGATCTGGTGGAGCGGGTAGTTCCAGGGCGTGATGGCGCCGACCACGCCGACCGGCTCCAGATAGACGGTGGAGTTGCCCACCCGCTCCTCGAAGGGGTGCGTCGCGGCGAGCTCGGCGTACGAACCGGCCACCAGGATCGGCACTCCGGCGTGCACGGCCTGCGAGAACGGCAGCGGCGAGCCAAGCTCGGCGGTGACGGTCGCGGCGACCTCGTCCTTGCGGGCGACGAGGCGGTCGCGGAGGGCGCCGATAACGGCGGCGCGCCCGGCGGGCGGGGTGGCGGCCCAGCCGGGCAGGGCGGCACGGGCCGCGCGCACCGCGGCGTCGATGTCCTGCGCGGTGCCCGCGGGGACCTCGCCGATGGGCTGCTCGTCGGCCGGGTTCAGGACCGTGATGGTGTCGGTGCCCGCAGCCGGGCGCCAGTCGCCGTCGATGTACATCCCGTCATGGGCCTTCATCGCATTCCTCCAGGTTGTCGTCCGCGCCCCAAACTAGCGCTGATAGTTTTCTGGCACCAGGGGCAGCGGGGACCGGGCCACGCGCCGCACCGGTCCGAGCCGCCGTCGTGCCGTGGCGGGTCGCCTCACGTCCCCTTCTCGGGGGTGGCGTACCCGGCGACGGGTGCGTACGCGTCGCCGGGGCCCGGGTTCCGGTCCGGGGCGGGCAGGACCGTCCGGATCACCTCGTAGTTCGAGGCATGGGCGACGGCGACCTGTTGCCCCATCATGGGGCAGACGTTCATGGCCGCTTCCCAGTGGGCGGTGGACTCCCATTCCGCCACGTTGACGAGAGAGAAAGTGCTCCCCGCAACGATCGTGCGGAACATGTACGTCCTGATGAAGCCGGGTTGAGCGGCCATCACTTCCGCGGCGCCCTCCCAGGCTTCCAGATACGCGCCTTCCTTGTCCTCGTCGATCTCGATCGGAATGATCACGACATGTCGGCGACAGTCCATCTGCTGCGTCATCAGGCTTTCTCCGCTTCCCTCTGATCCGCCTTCCGGACGCAGCCTGCGCTTTCCGAAGCGGTAACGGCAAAGAGAGTTGCCCGATTGGCAAGACCTGACTCATCACCGCTCACCTCATCGCGGCGCAGCTCCCCGCCGCGTACGCGCTGTCGCGTCCCGCAGGCCGTCCGCGCCTGCGGGGCGCCTTCGTGCGCCGAGCCCCGCCGCGACGAGCAGCAGCCCGCCCAGCATCACGAACGGCGCGGCCACCCCCGCCACTCCGGCGATCAGGCCCGCGGAGGCGGGCGCGGCGACCTGGCCGAGGCGGTTGCCGGTCAGGCGCAGCGCGAGCGCCGTCGAGCGGGCGCCGTCCGGGGCCGCCTGGACGACCGTCGTCATCGAGAGCGGCTGGCCGACGCCCAGACAGAAGCCGAGCAGGACCAGCATCGCCCCGAGACCCCACACCGGCACGGGCAGCGCGATCCCCGCGCAGAGCAGCGCGCCGAGCGCGCAGGTGAGGACGGTCAGGGCCGCGCGGCCGAGCAGGCCGATCAGCGGTGTCATCACCAGGCGGCAGGCGATGGTCGCCGCGGCGCGCAGCGAGAGGAGCAGCCCGACCGTGGCGGGCGCGATGCCCCGGTGTTCGCCGACCACCGGCAGGTAGGCGGTGAGGACGTCCGTCGCGGAGAGCACGGCGAGGCTGATGAAGATGCCGGCGGGCACGCCCCGGCTGCGCAGGATCGTGGTGACCGGCACCTTCGCGGTCCGCCGCGCGGGTCCGGCCGCGGCACGGACGTGCTCGATGCGCCACAGCGAGGTCAGCGAGAGGGCGGCGACCGCCGCCGAGACGAGCAGGGCGAGCGAGCTGGTGCGGTCGATGTCGGCGCCGATCAGGGCGCCCGCCGCGAGCGGCCCCGCCAACTGGCCGAGCGAGGCACCGATGGTGAAGTGGCCGAAGTTGCGGTCCTGTTCGGCGGGCGCGGACTGCCGGGCGACGATCGACTGGGCGCCGATCACGAAGCAGAGGTGGCCGAGCCCCAGCACGCCGCTCCAGGCGGCCATCGCGGCGAGCGAGTCCGCCGTGCCGCTCAGCGCGCAGCCCCCGGCGATCAGGACGACGCCGAGGGGCAGCAGGGGCGCGCACCTGCCGTGGTCCGTCCTGCGTCCGAGGGGGACGGCGGCGAAGAGCGGCAGCAGGGCGTAGACGCCCGCGATGACGCCGACGGCCCGCTCGTCGGCACCCAGCGCGAGGGCCCGGTAGGAGACGGCGGGCCGCGCCATCGACACCGCCCCCTGCGCGAAGCCGAAGGCGATGACGAGACGCAGCAGCCAGCCCCGCCCACCGGGCCCGGACGATCCGCCGGGCACAGGCCGGTCAGGCATCAGATGATGCCGAAGAGGATTCCGGCGCCGAGCACCACCAGCGAGGTGAGCACGGCCCACTTGACGGTGAACTTGGTGTGGTCCCCGAACTCGACCTTGGCCATGCCGACGAGGACGTACACGGCGGGCACCAGCGGGCTCGACATGTGCAGCGCCTGGCCCGCGATGGAGGCGCGGGCGATCTCCAGGGTGGAGACGCCGTGCGCCTGGCCCGCCTCGGCGAGGACCGGCAGGACGCCGAAGTAGAAGCCGTCGTTGGACATGAAGTAGGTGAGCGGGAGGGAGAGCAGGCCGGTCACCAGGCCCATGTGCGGGCCCATGCCCTCGGGGATGGCGTCGACGAGCCAGTCGGCCATGTGGTCGACCATGCCGGTGCCGGTGAGGACGCCGGTGAAGACGGCCGCGGCGAAGACCATGCCCGCGACGTTGAGGACGTTCTCCGCGTGGGCGGCGATACGGGCCTTCTGGTCGGGCATGTGCGGGAAGTTGACGGTGAGGGCGAGCGCGGCGCCGAGCAGGAAGAGGACCGGGATCGGCAGCCACTCCATGATCATGGCGGTGAGCAGCAGGACGGTGAGGGCCGCGTTGAACCAGTAGAGCTTGGGGCGCAGGGTGGCGCGGTGCGGGTCGAGTCCCTGGAACCCGTCGTCGTCGGACTCGGCTCCCGATCCGGCCCCGGCCCCGGCGTCCGCCGCGGCGGTGTCGGCGCCGGTGCTCTTCTTCGCGGGCGCCGTCGTGTTCTTCGTGAGCGAGGCGTCGCCGTCACCGCCGCCCGCGCCCACCAGGACGGTCCCGCCGGCCGTCTCCTTCTCCAGGACCTCGTCGAGCGAGAGCACGCCGAGCCGCTTGCGCTCGCGCAGGCCCAGGGCGTACGAGAGGAGGAAGACGGCGACCAGGCCCACGGCGAGCGCCGGGATCATGGGCACGAAGATGTCGCTGGCATCGACCTTCAGCGCGGTCGCGGCGCGGGCCGTCGGACCGCCCCAGGGCAGCGTGTTCATCACGCCGTTGGCGGTGGCGGCCACGCCGGTCATCACGACGAGGCTCATCTTGAGGCGCTTGTACAGCGGATACATCGCCGAGACCGTGATCATGAAGGTGGTCGAGCCGTCGCCGTCGAGCGAGACGATCGCCGCGAGCACGGCGGTGCCGATGACGATGCGCACCGGGTCGGCCTTGCAGAAGCGCAGGATGCCCCGGACGACCGGGTCGAAGAGGCCGACGTCGATCATGACGCCGAAGTACACGATGGCGAACATGAGCATGGCCGCCGTGGGCGCGAGGTTGCCGACGCCGTCGAGGACGTAGTCCCCGAGGTGGGCGGCCTTCCCGACGAACACGCAGAACAGCGCGGGGATCAGCACCAGCGCCGCGATCGGCGACATCTTCTTCATCATGATCAGCACCAGGAAGGTGGCGATCATGACGAATCCGAGGATTGTCAGCATGGGGGGCTACCTCACGTTCACCATCGAACTCCCACCAGGTCTGGCGGTCCGGATGACGTTAGGACCCGCCATGAAGCGTTAACAAGATGTTGACGCGCGAGCAATAAGCGCAAAACTCCTGGTCACGGCCGCGTCTCGGGCGCACTCACGGCAGGTGTGTCCAGCAGGATCACGCCGTTGCGGGTGGCCACGGCCAGCTCGCCACCGGGCCCGGCCGCCAGTCCCGTGCACACTGAAGGGAGCTCGACGCCCCGTCGTACGGCCCCGTCCCGGACCCCGGCGACCAGCAGCGTCCGGCGGCCCGCCACCGCGTACTCCTCGGCCCCGGGCAGGATCGCGGCGTAGCGGGCCCCGTCCAGCGGCGTCGGGTGCCTGCGCGCCGGGCTCACCTCGGCATACGTGGCCCTCCCGGCCCCGGCGCGAAGGTCCGCGACGACGGGGGCGAGGGGCAGCGTCCGGGTGACGCGGGCGCCGACGGCCACCAGCTGCGGGCCCGCGGGCTCGGAGCCCGGCCGGGCCGGGACGACGGCCAGGGCCCGCACCGATGTCAGGTGGGGCAGCCGGGTGCGGTGCCCGGTGGCGAGGTCGATCACGTACAGGCCGCGGGTCATCGGCACGCCGAGCAGCAGCCGGTCGGCGCAGCGCAGCACGGTCGCGCCGCCGGGCGTCAGCTCCGAGCGGCCGTGGAGGAACGCGCCCTCGTGGAGCGGTCCGCGGCCGATGGCGTACACCGAGCCGTACGAGCTGTCGGGGCCGAACGGGCCGAGGCTCAGTGCCAGCGCCCCGTCGGGTACCCCGGCAAGGCTGGAGTCCGGCGCGGACGTGGGCAGGACGACGTCGCGCAGCACCGTCCCCGCCGGGCGCCCGGACACCGTGAGGTCGAGGTCCCAGTACTCCACCACCCCGAGCTCGCTGCGTGCGAACAGCGCGGGCCGGGGCGGGCCCGAGGGCCGGGGGCAGGGGGCCGCGAGGAGTTCCGCGACACCGCTCTCGCACACCGGCCGCAGCTGGTGGCGCAGCGCGCCGTCGGCCCCGTCCCGCACCTGGACCGTGCCGTCGGACCCGCCGACCGCCACGGCGGTGGCACCGTCCGCGGTGAACACCGCGACAGCCGTGGCACCGGGCACGGCGTCGAGGGCCTCCGTCACCTCCCAGCCGTCCGCGCCCTCCGCCAGGTGCCACACCGTTCCCCGCTCGTCGGCGCACAGCAGGCCACCCCCGTCCGCCTCGGCCAACGCCCTCACCGGCAGCGGGAGTCGGCGTTCCCAGTCCCCGCCGGACAGCGCGACGAGGCGGCGGTCGCCGCCCGCGCTGAAGGCCCGTACGCCCGGCGCGCTCCCCCGCGCGAAGGCGAGGGCGTGCACGGGCGCGCCGTGCACCCGGCGCGGCGGGCCGACGGGCCGGCAGGCGGGCAGGTCCCAGGCGCGGACGGTGCCGTCGTCGGCGCCCACGAGCAGCCGTCCCGAGCCGTCGGGGTCGAGGGCCAGCGCCGTGGTCCAGGCCGGGGGTCCGGGCACGGGGCCGAGCGCGTACCAGCGGCCGTTCGTGACGTCCCAGCAGGCGACGCGCCCGCTGTCGGTGGCGGCCACGACGACGTCACGGCCCCGCACCCGGCCCGTCGCCAGCGCGGTGACGATGCCGGGGACGGTGAACCGCTCCTCCCTCAGGGGCACTTGGGCGGGCAGCGTCAGGACCGTCACCCGGCCGCCGACCTCCCCCGCCGCCACCAGGCCCTCACCCTTGAGGGTGGCGCCCACGGCGGCGCAGGAGACCAGCGGTCTCGTCCACGAACCCGCGCCCGGCAGCGCCCGCCGCCACAGCTCCCGGTGCCCTTCGACGTCCCAGCAGCGGATGAGGTAGTCCTGTCCGACGCTCACGACGGCGGGTCCGGCGCCGCGCACGGCGCCCACCGGGCCCACCGCGATCACCGGCGCCTCGTGAGCGGTGATCTGCGTGGAGTCGGCGGCGTGCGGGCCCGCCCAGAGCCGGATCACTCCGTCGCGGCTGCCGATCACCGTGGTGGCACCCGCCGCGCAGAGCGCCGAGGCATCGTTCCATCCCACCTGTCCACCGACGCGGTCGCCGGTGACCAGGTCGTACAGCTGCAGTCCACGCCCGTCCGCCTGCACGCTCACGCACTCCGCGGAGCCCAGCCGGAACGTCGCGAGGCGCACCCGGGCCCCCCGTCCGGTGCGCAGCGGCAGACCGACCGGGCGACCGCTGTCCAGGTCGACGCGGTGCAGTTGCCCGTCCCTGGTGGCGACGGCCACGACCCACTGCCGGCCCAGCCGGTGCACGGCGAGCGCCCGGGGCGGCACGGCGTCCTCAAGGAGCGTGCGCACGGGCGCCCGGTCGGTCAGCGAGGTCAGCCGGACCGTGCCGTCCGCGCCCGCCGTGACGACGAGTTCGCCCCGCGCGTGACCGGCCACGTACACGAGGTCGAGCACCGCGCCGTCGTGCCCGGTGGGCACGGCCTCGCCGGGCTTGTCGAGGTCGGTGACGCGCACGGTGGCGTCGGAGTACCCCGCGAGCACGCGACGGCCGTACTCGGCGGGCAGCGCCGCCAGGGCGGTGATCCGCCCCGCCGTGGGCCGCTCACCGTCCCGCGTGACATGGCGTACGGGGACCGCCGTGAGATGCCGCTCCAGCCGCTGCCGGTCCCCGCTCGTGTAGGTGGCCAGTGCGCGCCGTTCACGCCGGGACGGGCGCGTCGCCAGGCGCTTCGTGGACAACGTGTACTCCAGGCAGGAGCCGTCGGCGAAGCGGAGCACCGCCCCGGTGGGGCCCAGGCCGTCCGATCCGCCCCAGACCTGCACCTGCCGCGCCGCGCGCAGTCCGTGACGCTGGTGTCCGGCGTCGGCCACCGGGTGCGGCGGCAGCCGCCAGCAGGTGTAGCGCCGCCGGGAGGCGTCGAAGACGTGCAGCAGCCGCCACATCTCGTAGCGCGTCTCCCCCTGCACCCATCGCACGCCGGTGAAGTGCGACAACGCCGCGGCGCAGCCCGGCAGTCGGGGCGTCACGGTCCAGCTGCCCGCGTACAGCGGCTCGTCGGTGCCCGGCAGCTCCACGCGATCCCCGGTGTCCAGGTCCCACAGCGCGGCCCCGGACGCGGAGCGCCGCTGCTCGAGGAAGTACGCCCCGGTTTCCGTCGGCACCACGATGCCGCTCGCGAGCAGGGCGTCCATGCCCTCGTAGCGGCGCGCGCCGCCGTGCGGGTTCCAGGCGGCCCACCGGGCCCGCCACGGCAGGTCCCCCCGGTCGCACGACGCGGCGAGTCCGGTCGCCTTGCGGCAGACCGCGGCGAGCCGCAGCCGCGCCCGGCTCTCCGGGTCGGCGACGCGCGCCCGGCGGCCACGCAGCAGCTCCTCCACGTCCCGCACGGCACGCCCGGTCCGCCGCCCCTCGGCCGTACGCAGCCGGGGCAGCACGGCGAGCAGCTGGTCGGGGTCGGCGGTGAGCACGAAGTCCGCATCCGCCACCAGTGGGTCGAGGACCCCGCCCGCCGCCGCGTGCAGCGCCAGGTACTTGCGTACGTAGGGGTGGTCGACGCCGCCGAGCACGCGCGTGACCACCCGCTGCACCCGTTCGGTGTCCTGGCCCTCTCTCAGGTACTCGATGAGGGCGAGATGGTAGACGCGGTAGACGGAGTCGCCGTCCTCGACGTCCTCGACGACGTACGAACCGGCGGCCCCCCGCAGCCAGACGATGTCCTCGTCGCCGTAGGAACCGCCGCTGAGCGCCGCCGCCAGGCGCGGCCACATCCCGGCCCAGGGCAGCCCGGCGCCCTGGGCGAAGGCCAGCGGGCGCAGCAGGTCGCGGGCGCGGTCGGCGAGCGGGCCGAGGCGCTGCTCCAGGTCCCGCTCCATGGCCTCGCCGGGCAGGCGGGGCAGCTCGTCGCGCCAGCGCTGGTCGTACGGGTCGGCGGCGTGGGTCTCGCGGGCCGTGGTGCGCGCGGTGATCCGGGCGACCAGGAAGGAGCGTCCGGCCGCATCGGCGATGGCCCGGGCGATGGCATCCACCTGGGCGGGTGGTGCGGTGCACAGCACCGAGTCCGGCGGGGTGAGGAGTTTGCGGGCGTAGGCGCAGACGGCCTCCGGGTCGCCGTAGCGCTCGTCGTCGAGGTCGACGCGGCTCGCGGCGGCGGGCAGCAGCCGGGCGATGTGGGGGCGGGCGCCGATGAGGAGGCGCACGGGGAGCCGGCGCCTCGGGTCGGTGAGCGGGGCGATGAGTTCCTCGACGGCCACCTGCGGATCGAGCGCCTCGTCGAGGGAGTCGATGAGGACGACGAGCGGGTCGGTCCTGGCCTGGAGGTGGGCCGCCAGCGCACCGAGGGAGGTGGCGGCGCAGCCGGCGGCCGCGGAGAGCGCGTCGAGGAGCTGCTGCTTCGTCTTGTGGCCCGCGTTGACGGCCGCGTCCACGTCGCCGGGCCCCGGGAGCGTGGCGGGCAGCCCCGCGCGGGGCACCGCCGCGCCGTGGGCCGCGTCGGTGAGCACGGCGACCATGCCGAGCAGCGAGGACTTGCCGGAGCCGGGACCGCCGGTGACCACGCAGAGCCGGTCGGCGGCGCGCCGCGGCGCGAGCCAGCCGGTGACGTCGGTCAACGCGGTGTGCCGGCCGGTGAAGTCCCAGACCTCTTCGGTGGGTACGTCGGTGCCGCGCGCCCTGGGCAGGAAGAACCCGGTCAACTCGGCCTGCCTCGCGCGGCGTTCACGTCCGGCAAGCTCGACGATGCGGTCGATCTCCTCCAGCTTGAGACCCGAGGCGCCCGGGACGTGGCGGGGGTTGGGGAGGAAGTCGGGGATGTCGGCGACGGCGTGGGTCAGGGACCAGCTGGTGCGCTGGGTGCGTGGCACTCGCGGGTCGGCCTTGACGGCGCGCATGACCTGGCCGATGCCGATGTGGGCGGGGGCGTTCCCGGCGGTGGCCCGGCTGCGCACGGCCCGGTCGAAGGCCGCCGAGAGGGCTCCGGCCCTGGCCTCCTCCTTGCGCCGGGACGCGGCGACGAGCACCAGTCCCGTGCTGTCGTGGTCGGTGAGGGAGGTCTGGAACCTGCGCGCTTCGAGGGCGGCGCGCAGCGCGCGGTCGGTGCCTTCCTCGGCGTAGCAGGCGTCGAGCAGGACGAGGAGCCGCTCGACGGGGGTGTCCTCCCACAGCAGGGCCACGAGGTCCTCGGTGGGCAGGGCGGTCCCCCGCAGGTCGGCCGCGTCGCTGTCGGCGAGGAGGAGGTAGTGGCGGCCGCTGCGTTCGGCGGTGACGCCGTGGCAGGCGAGGTAGAGGGCCACGTGGTCGGCGGGTCCGCGGTCCGGGTCGGTGGCGAACTTCCGCAGGGCTTTGGTGAGTTGTTCGCGGGTCGGGTCGAGGCCCAGGTCGGCGCCGCGGTGGTAGCCGAGTTCGCCGAGGAAGAGCCGGTCGATGCGGGCCACGTCGTCGGCGAGTTCGGGCAGCGCGGCCTCGGGGTGCGCGTGCACGTGCGCGACCGCGGTCGACAGCAGGAAGTGGCGCCGCGGCGCGGGCGGGACGGCGGGGGCGTCAGTCGGCACCGAGGCCCTCGCCCACCGCTCTGCCCGCCTCCCCGGTGCACAGGTAGCGGGTCACGTCGTGCGCCTGTGCGCCGTTGTGCACGAGGTGGCAGCGCACCCGCTCGCCGAACAGCGGACGCAGGTCCTTGACGAGGGCGACCACGTCGCCTTCGTCGGCGATGTTGGTCCAGTGCCGTACGGAGCCCGGCCACTGGCCAGGACTGCCGGTCCGCAGGCGGTCGAAGACGAGGTGGCGGATCCCCAGCGGGGAGCCGAGCGTCAGCAGCGACCGTACGGGCCATTCGGGGTGTGCGCAGAGGGCTTCGTAGGCGACGACGCCGCCCAGGGAGTGGCCCACGACGACACGGGTGTCGTCGGTGACGGCAGCCGCGACCCGGCGCTGCGCCTCGGCGCTGATGTCGGGGTCGGTGAGGTAGGCGGCGACCTGCTTGAGGTCGAGGACCAGGGAGCGCAGCGCCACGCCGGCGAAGAACCGGGAGCGGCTCAGCGCGTTGAGGGCGCTCTGCACGGTGTGCGGGGTACGGGCGAGGGTGCGGGCGTCGGGCGGGACGACGGCGGGGTCGGTGCGGGCCGCCTCCTCCCACCATCGCTGGAGCAGTTCGCTCTCCAGCTCGTCGGCGACGTCGGCGGCGTCGAGCGGCGGGTCCTGCACGGACAGGGTGCGGCCCGCGGGCCGGAACAGGTTGCCGTAGAAGACGCAGGCCACGTCCGACGCGGCGAGCGGCCCGGTGGCGGCGCGGAGCAGGCCGTCGGCGAGCGCCGGGTGCCAGGTTGCGTGCAACTGGGCCTCGCCCACGTGCTGTTGTCCGATCCCGTGGACGCACACCACCCGTGCCATGTTCCCCCTCGGCCCGTCACCGCGTGCGATCACCTTAGCAACGGGCCGCATTCCGGGCGCTGTTGCAGCAGAATCCGGGGAACCGCCGCTCAGCCCAGCGACCGTGCGAAGTAGGCGTGCAGCAAGGTACGGGCCTCCTCGATCAGCTCCGCGTCCCCTTCCGGAGCGGCCCGGAACGCCAGCTGGAGGACCGCGTCGACGGCCTCGACGCCGACCAGCGTCGTGCGGCGCAGGACGGCGTCGAGCGGGCGGTCCAGGTGGTCCGCGAGCAGGGCGGCCACCCGCTCGGCGACCCGGAGGTTGGCGTCGGGCATCGCGTCGGGCGCGGAGGGGACACCGAAGTCGACGAGGCCGAAGCCGGGGACCGTGCGCATCATCGCCAGGTACTCGTCGAAGGCCGCGTCGACGGCGCCGCGCCAGTCGCCGCGCCCGAGGCCGGTGACGCGCTCGGCCACGCGCCGGGCGTACGCGTCGAGGTTGCGGTGGGCGAGGGCGTCGGCGAGGGCCCGCTTGTTGCCGAAGAAGCGGTAGACCGAGCCGATCGGGACGCCGGCGCGCTGGGCGACGGCGCGGGTCGTGAGGCCCTCGTAGCCTGCCTCGTCGAGGACGGCGGCGCAGGCGTCCAGGATCCGGGTCAGCCGTTCGGCGCTGCGCTCCTGGACGGGTACGCGGCGCATGGAGGCCGGGGGGCGCGGTTCTTCCGGCCGGTTCGGGTGGGGCATTCCGGGAGAGTAGAGCACCGCTCACATTCCCCGCTCCCCCTTGCGGAAGGAAAACGTGAATCCTACGGTGTCCCATAGGAATCATTGACGAGGGAGCGGTGATGAGCGGGCACCAGGCAGGCAACGTGAACCGGACGGACGCGGACCGGGCGGGCGCGGACGGGACGGGTGCGGACCGGGCGGGCGCACACGACGCACGGAAGGCCGCCGAAGGGCTGGCCCACCTCTCCGGCTTCGGCAACGAACACAGCTCCGAGGCGGTGCCGGGCGCCCTGCCGCACGGCCGCAACTCCCCCCAGCGCGCGCCCCTCGGCCTCTACGCCGAGCAGCTGAGCGGCAGCGCGTTCACCGAGCCCCGGGCGCACAACCGCCGTTCGTGGCTGTACCGCATCCGCCCCTCGGCCGCGCACCCGCGGTTCACGCGCGCCGACAACGGCGCGCTGCGCACGGCCCCCTTCGCCGATTCGGTGCCCGACCCGAACCGGCTGCGCTGGAACCCCCTGCCCGAGCCCGCCCCCGGCACCGACTTCCTCGCGGGCCTGTGGACGCTCGGCGGCAACGGCGACGCGACGCAGCGCACCGGCATGGGCATTCACCTCTACCACGCCGACACCTCGATGCGGGACCGGGTGTTCAGCGACGCGGACGGCGAGCTGCTCATCGTGCCGGAACACGGCGGGCTGCTCCTACGCACCGAGTTCGGGCTGCTGCACGCCGAGCCCGGCGAGGTCGCGCTGATCCCGCGCGGGGTGCGCTTTCGCGTGGAGCTCCTCGACGCGCGCGCCCGCGGGTACGTGTGCGAGAACTACGGCGCGCCCTTCCAGCTCCCCGACCTCGGGCCCATCGGTGCCAACGGGCTGGCCAACGCCCGGGACTTCCGGGCGCCCGTCGCGGCGTACGAGGACGTCGAGGGGCCGGTGGAGGTGATCAACAAGTTCTGCGGCAACCTGTGGCGTGCGACGTACGACCACTCGCCGCTCGATGTCGTCGCCTGGCACGGCAACCACGTCCCGTACGTCTACGACCTGCACCGCTTCAATGTGCTCGGCTCGATCAGCTACGACCACCCGGACCCGTCGATCTTCACCGTGCTGACCTCGCCGTCCGACACCCCGGGTCTCGCGGGCGTCGACTTCGTGGTGTTCGCGCCGCGCTGGCTGGTGGGCGAGGACACCTTCCGGCCGCCGTACTTCCACCGGAACGTGATGAGCGAGTACATGGGCCTGATCGAGGGCGCGTACGACGCGAAGGCTGCCGGAGAAGGGGGATTCGTGCCGGGCGGCGGCTCGCTGCACAACATGATGTCCGCGCACGGCCCCGACCGGGAGACCTTCGAGAAGGCGTCGGCGGCCGAACTGAAGCCGCAGAAGATCGACGACGGCCTCGCCTTCATGTTCGAGACGCGCTGGCCCGTGACGGCGACGGAGCAGGCGGCGACCGCGTCCCACCTGCAGCGCGGTTACGACGACGTATGGCAGGGTCTGGAGCGCCACTTCCGCAACTGACGCAAAACGACCTCTGATTCGGAGAGACCGTGACCGCTTTCGCCCCGGACTCGATCGTCCTGAATCGGAAACTGCCGCTCTGGTACCAGGTGTCGCAGTCCCTGCGCGCCTCGATACTGGGCCGCTCCCCCGACGCCCCGCTCCGGCTGCCCACCGAGGAGCAGCTGGCGGGGCACTACGGGGTGAGCGTGCTGACCATGCGGCAGGCGCTCAAGGAGCTGGAGGACGAGGGGCTGATCACCCGCCACCGGCGGCGCGGCACCTTCATCGAGCCGAGCGCGCAGCGCGGCTCCCCCGTCCGGCTGCTCGGCTCGGTCGACGCGATCGTGGCCCAGCAGTCGGGCATGACGACCCGGCTCCTCGACCACGGCACGGTCCCGCTCCCCGCCGAACTGGCCGGGTACTTCCCGGGCTCGGCCGAGGTGGCGGCGTACCACCGGCTGCGCTGCGACGAGAAGACCGGCGAGCCGACCAACCACGCCCGCAACTACGTACGCCCCGAACTGGCCGCCCGCATCGAGCCGGACGATCTGGTGCGCTGGCCCATGACGAAGGTCCTGCGCGACGTGGTGGGCATCCGCATCAGCCGCATCACCGACACCGTCGAGGCCACGCTCGCCGACCCGGAGACCGCCCGGCTCCTCGAAGTGCCGCTGCTCAGCCCGATCCTGCACTACACGGGTGTCACCTACGACGAGGAGGGGCGGACCCTCGACGTCGCCCGCATCCACTACCGGGGCGACCGCTTCTCCTTCTCGGTCACGCTCGACGCGACGTGACGGGCGCGGGCGGGCACGTCGTACGATGCCCGGCGTGACGCACGACGAAGCGCCGCTGCTCGCGGACCTCATGCCGTGGTCCGTCGCACCGCTCCGGCCGGGCCGCGGGTGGCCGATGGGCCCGGACGCCGCATCCCTCAGGGCCCGTTGGGCGGCCCTCGTCCGCGCCGAGGGCCCCGAGCGCGAGGCACTCTTCTGCCCCACGCGCGCCCGCACACCGCACACCGCGGTGGCGCAGCTCCCCGGCCACCCCGCGGGCACGGGCCGCATCGCCAGGGAGAGCGGCCCCTGCCCCGAGCCCGTGCGCGTCCTGCACGGCCCCTTCGACGAGCAGTGGCTGATCCCCGACCACCGCCTCCTCGACGTCGCCCGCCCCGAGCTGTGGCGGGTCGCGGGCGAGGGGCAGCTCTTCGCCGTCGAGCAGGGATACGTCCCCGGCGCCCCCGGACCCGCCGTCCTCGCCTCGGCGGTGCTGCCGGACGGGCGCTCGCCGGCCGGGCGTCCGGGCCGCATCAGGCCGCTGTTCCGCCGACCCGGGGGCCTGGAGCCCAATGTGGCGCCGGGACTGCTCGCCCAGCTCTCGGGCGTGCTCGGCCAGGACGTCACGGCGCGCGCCCTGCTCGCCTGGGTGCTCGCGGCGGGCACCGCGTCACCGGCGGGCTGCCGGGTCCCCCTCACCCGCGACGCCGACGTCTGGGCGCGGGGCGTGGAGCTCGGACAGCGCCTGCTCCGGTTGCGGATGCGGGGCGACGGCGAGCGCCCGAAGCTGCCCGGCGGTCGCAGGCCGTACGTCAGGGCGCCACTGCCCGCGTGGCCCCGCGCCCTGTCCTACGACGCCGAGCAGGAGGTCCTGCGGATCGGCGAGGAGGGCGTCGTCTCGCCGGTGCCGCGGGAGGCCTGGGAGTACGAGGTGAGCGGTGTGCGGGTCGTCGAGCGGTGGTTCGCGGTGCGTACGCGGGACGCGGAGGCGGGGACGCTGGAGGCGATCCGGCCCGCGGCCTGGCCCCAGCCCTGGACGTCCGAGCTCCTCGAACTGATCACGGTACTCGCGCTGACCGCGGAACTGGCCCCACGCCAGGAGGAGTTGACGGCCACGCTCGGCACACCGCTCACCGAGAGCGAGCTGCGCCGGGCGGGCGTCCTGCCCGTCCCCGACACGGCGCGGCGCCCCGCTTCGGTCCTCGACCACCGCGAAGAGGGCCCCGACGGGCAGTTCGCCCTGATATGACACAGGCTCCGAGCGTCGGCTACCCCGCTCCCGGCACGTCCGAACGGGACCGGAACGAGTCGAGAAGCCGCCGAAGCGCACGCTCGAAGCTCTCTTCGGCGTCGCCGGGGGCCGGTGCCTGCGCCAGCACCCCCGCGAGCCGCGGGTAGGCTCCGGCCGCCAGCTGCGCGGCGAGGTAGGCGGAACGCGCCTCCTGCTCCTGCTCCGGCGACCACGGCAGGCTCCTGGCGCGCTCGGCGACGGCGATCTCGTTGGCCACGGACGTCAGCACTGTGCCGTTGACCATGGCGATGAGCTCCATCTTGGTGCCGTGCGGCGCGTCCAGTGCCTCCAGGATGCCGAGGCAGTGCTCCAGGTACCGCAGCACGTTCGGGCTGAAGCCGTACCCCGTCGCGGGCACGGACATGACGCGCACCATCCACGGGTGCCGGTGCAGGATCGTCCGGGTCTGCCGTCCGATGGCGAGCATGCCCGCGTACCAGTCGCCGCCCACGGCGTCCTCGGACAGCTCGTACTCGCCGCCGGCCGCGTCGGCGATGCCGCTGTCGCTCGTCGGGCTCGCCATGGGGTGGCGGGTCGAGGGCGGGCCGCTCGCGGCGGTCGGCGCGTTCGGGCTGCTGCTGCTCTTCCGGTTCGCGACCACCTGGGTCGGGATCCTGCTCGGACTCGCCTCGCGGAGCGAGGAGGCGGCGGGGCAGCTGGGCAGCGCCACGTTCATGCTGCCGCTGCTGTCGAACGCGTACATCCCGGCCGACGGGCTGCCCTCCTGGCTGCGCCTGGTCGCCGAGTGGAATCCGATCAGCGCGGTGGCGACGGCGGTACGCGACCTGTTCGGCAACGCCCCCGTCCCGGCGGGCGCGGCCTGGCCGGTGGCGCACCCCGTGGCGGGCTCGGTGCTGTGGTCGCTGGTGCTGCTCGCGCTGTGCGCGCCGCTCGCCGGTACGCGCGCGGCGCAGGACGCTAGGAACGTCCGGCGCAGGCCTGGAACAGCCACTGGGCCGCCACCCGGGGAGTTGGGGCGTGGCGGCCCGGCGGTCGTTGACGGCCCGGCTGGGATTCGACGGCCGCGGAAGGTGCTCGGAGACGGGCTCGGGGCACGGGGCGGCCGGGACAGGTGGTGACAGGTGACGGGGTGAGCGGGGTGGGTGGGAAAGATCCGCCGCGGAGCGGCGGTTCCGTCCCGGGGACCACCCGCGGTCAGCGTCCGCCGAACAGCGAGCGCCGCAGCCTGCGCAGTGGCGCGAAGAGCGAGACTCGCCTCACTCGGGCACCCCTGCTACTCCGGGCGTGCGCGGCGTCACGTGAGGTCAGCTCACGCATCAGCAGCGTCGCCTCGTACGACTCGCGCTGCGGGACGGCGGGGCCGCCCAGCACCGAGAGATGACGATCGAGACGCGAACTGCTCGCGCTGCTGCCACAGGTGATCGCAGGGACACGCGCCCTGCTGCGCACCGTTATCTGTTCCATGTCACTCCCCACCCGTACGAGGGCACCCGGCCCAGGGCAGGTTAACCCTATCGCCCTGCCACGACACTCGTGTATCCCGGTCACAGGATTCACCTACCCTGCAAGGAGGTTGACGATTACTCTCCGAATCCGAGTGATTCCAGGGCGAGTTGGACATACGCCCCCACGTCGGGGCGGGAAGCACCTCCGCCGGGCCCCGCGGCGCTCACGGCCGACGCGCGCCCCCTGGCGCCGAGCGGATGCGACGTGGGGTATCTCACGTGCCGTCGCCGGGAACCGGCGCGGTGGTCAGGCGTAGTGCCGGTAGACGGCACGGGCGACGCACGCGGGCTTCCCGCCGCCCTCGACCTCCACGGTGAACGTCAGTTCCAGCTGCACGCCGTCTCCCTTGACCGCCGTCACGGAGTCGACGGCGCCGTGCAGGCGGATCTTCGCGCCGACCGGTACCGGGCGGGGAAAACGGACCTTGTCCAGGCCGTAGTTGACGCTCATGGACACCCCGGTGAGTTCGAGGAGTTCACCGAAGAGAGGGATGATCAGGGAGAGGGTGAGGTAGCCGTGGGCGATGGGGCCGCCGAAGGGGCCGTCCTTCGCCCGCTCCGGGTCGGTGTGGATCCACTGGTGGTCGTCGGTGGCGGTCGCGAAGGTGTCGACGCGGTCCTGGGTGATCTCCAGCCAGTCGGTGCGGCCGAGATCCGTACCGGCGAGGGCCGTGAGGCCGGCGAGGCCATGGGCGACAGCGGGCATGGGAGTGCCTTTCGAGGAGGGTGACCGGACGGGCGCCGGTAACGGTGGCGGGGGTCTACACATTCGGGTGGGACGCGCGCACCGCGGCCTTGACGACCTTTCCGGAGGCCGTGCGCGGCAGGCTCCCGGCGAAGGCGACGGATCGGGGCACCTTGTACTTGGCGAGGCGGTCCCGCAGGTGGGCGAGGAGTTCGGCAGCGCTCGTACGGGCGCCGGTTTCGAGGACGACGACGGCGTGGCCGCTCTCGCCCCAGGTGTCGTCGGGCACGCCGACGACGGCGCACTCGCGGACGGCGGGGTGCGCGAGCAGCGCCCGCTCGACCTCGGCCGGGTAGACGTTCTCGCCGCCGGAGACGTACATGTCCTTCACCCGGTCGACGATGTAGGCGTATCCGTCGTCATCCGTCCGGGCGATGTCACCGGTGCGCAGCCAGCCGTCGTCGGTGAGCGCGGCCGCCGTGTCCGCGGGGCGGCCCCAGTAGCCGGTCATGACGTTCGGGCCGCTGACGTGGATCTCGCCGCTTCGGCCCGGCGGCGCCTCGCCGCCGTCCGGCAGGACCACGCGGGTGTCGGTGAAGAAGTGCGGCAGGCCCGCGGAACCCGCCTTCGCCGCACTCTGCTCCCGGTCCAGCAGGAGGATGCCGGGGGACGCCTCGGTCATGCCGTAGCCCTGGCCGAACGCCAGTCCGCGCGCGAGGTAGGTCTCGATGGTGCGGGCGGGCACCGGCGCCCCGCCGCAGTTGAGGGTGCGCAGGCTCGACAGGTCCGCGCTCGCCCACCGGGGCCGGGCGGCCATCGCGTCGTACATCGTGGGAACGCCGAACATGCCGGTCACGCGGTGGTGTTCGATGGCGTCGATGACGGTGTCGGCGTCGAAGGAGCCGAGCAGCACCACGCGACCGCCCTTGAGGAGGGTCGGCAGACACGTCATGTTGAGGGCGGCGGTGTGGAACAGCGGGGCGACGGCCAGGGTGACCTCGTCGCCCGCGAGATCGCTGTCGACCAGGACGTTGACGCTGTTCCAGGTGACGTTGGCGTGCGAGAGGACGGCGCCCTTGGGACGGCCTGTCGTCCCCGAGGTGTACATGATCATGCAGGGGTCGTCGGGGGCGACGGCCTCGTCCAGGGGCTCGGTCGCGGCGCCGTCGAGCAGCTCGTCGTAGCCGACGGCGGCCGTACCGGACGCGCCGGACGCGCCGGACGCACCGAGGGCGACGCGGTGGCGTACGCCGGCCTCTGTGGCGGCCTCGGCGGCCGTGGCGCCCTGCTCGGTCCCGTGCACGAGGACGGTGGCGCCCGCGTCGGAGAGGTTGTACGCCAACTCCGCTGCGGTCAGCCGGGTGTTGAGGGGTACGAAGACGGCGCCGAGCACGCCGGCCGCGAACAGGGTCTCGACGAAGGACGGGTGGTTGGGGCCGAGGTGGGCGACCCGGTCGCCGCGGCCCATGCCGAGGGAGCGCAGCCCGTGGGCCAGGCGCAGCACGCGCCGGTGCAGCTCCCGGTAGGTGGTCTCGGTCTCCTCGTGGACGAGGGCGACGCGGTCCGGTGTCCTGCGGGCCCGGCGGGCCGGCCAGGAGCCGATGCCTTGGTTCAGCACGGCGCCCCCTCAGTCCTTGGTGAGGCCGAGCAGGCGGGCGGCGTTCTCCTTGAGGATCTTCGGCCGGACCTCGGGCTTGATGTCGAGCTCCGCGAAGTCGGCCAGCCATCGGTCGGGGGTGATGACCGGGTAGTCGGAGCCGAAGAGGACCTTGTCCTTCAGCAGCGTGTTGGCGTAGCGCACCAGTTGCGGCGGGAAGTACTTCGGGGACCAGCCCGAGAGGTCGATGTGGACGTGCGGCTTGTGGGTGGCGACGGCCAGGGCCTCGTCCTGCCAGGGGAAGGACGGGTGGGCGAGGATGATGCGCAGGTCGGGAAAGTCCACCGCGACGTCGTCGACGAGCATCGGATTGGAGTACCCCAGCCGGATGCCGCCTCCGCCGCGCACCCCGGCGCCGATGCCGGTCTGCCCGGTGTGGAACAGCGCCGGGACACCCAGCTCCTCGATGGCCTCGTACAGCGGGTACGCCATCGGGTCGGCGGGCGAGAACCCCTGGATGCTCGGGTGGAACTTGAAGCCGCGGACGCCGTGCTCGATCACCAGGCGGCGGGCCTCGCGGGCGCCCGCGCGCCCCTTGTGCGGGTCGATGCTCGCGAACGGTATGAGCACGTCGGCGTGGGCGGCGCAGCTCTCCGCGATCTCCTGGTTGGAGATCCGCGGGTGGCCGGTGGCGTGTTCGGCGTCCACGGTGAAGACGACGGCGGCCATCCGGCGTTCCCGGTAGTACGCGGCCGTCTCGTCGATGGTCGGCTGCCGGTGCCCGTGGGCCTTGAAGTACTTCTCGGAGGCGCCGAACAGCTCGGGGCTCAGGGCTCCGTGGCCGTCCTTGGAGATCTCGGCGTGGGTGTGGACGTCGATGGCGGTCAGCGCGGCGACGTCGATGGCCGGGGCGTTCATGTCAGGCCTCCGGTGTCCGGGGTGCGGGGATGCCGTACGTCTCGGGCTCGGCGCCGACGCCGCGGTGCCACTCCTCGCCGATCGCCTCGGCGCTCCAGCCGCCGTCGGCGAAGGCGACCGCCTTCTCCTTGGGGTGCGCCCACAGCGCGAGGCGGTCGCCGCCGATGCCGATGGCCTGTCCGGTGACGTCCTTCGAGGCGTCCGATGCCAGGAAGGTGATCAGGCCCGCCACGTCCGCCACGGTGCCGAGGCCCTCGTCCTTGCGCAGCCACCCCGGCAGGGGGGCGCCGGTGCGCTCCGACTCCTCGATGACGGGTGCGAAGGCGGGGATGGTGCGGGTCATCTCGGTGGCCGCGACCGGGACCACCGCGTTGACGGTGATGCCGGAGCGGGCCAGTTCCATGGCCCAGGTCCTGGCCATCGCCACGATGCCGGCCTTCGCGGCGGCGTAGTTGGTCTGGCCGAAGTTGCCCCGCTGGCCGGCGGGCGACGAGATCAGGACGAGGCGGCCGCCGACGCCCTGTTCGCGCATGCGGACCGCTGCCGCGCGGGCGCAGGTGAAGGTGCCGCGCAGATGGACGTCGACCACGGCGTCGAAGTCGTCGTCGGTCATCTTCCAGAGCACCCGGTCGCGCAGGATGCCGGCGTTCGTGACCAGGACGTCGAGGCCGCCGAACTCCCGTACCGCCGTGCCGACGACCAGGTCTGCGCTCTCACTGCCGCCCACCGCCGCCACGACACCCGCCGCCCTGCCTCCCGCGGCGGTGATGGCGCTCACCGCGGCGTCCACCGCGTCCGTGTCGACGTCGTTGACGACCACGGCGGCGCCTGCCTCGGCGAGGGCGCGCGCGTAGGCCAGACCGAGACCGCGACCGCTGCCGGTGACGAGGGCGACCTTTCCCTGCAGATCCATGACTGAGCCTCATTCGACATTTCGATTGACAGGAATCCTGTTGATTGCTTGATGGGCGTCATGGTCTCCATCAACAGGATTCCTGTCAATGGCTTAGGGTGGCCGTCATGACGGAACGGACGGTGCCCGCGAGCACGGAGGAGACGGGCGCGAACAGGGCGGACAAGGCGGGCCCCTCCCTGCTCTACCTGGTCAAGCGGGCCGAACTCGTGGTGCGCGCCCGCCTGGAGGAGCTGCTCAGGCCCGCGGGCATCACCGCGCTGCAGTACACCGCCCTCACAGTGCTCGAGCGGCACGACGGGGTCTCGGCCGCGCAGCTCGCCCGGGACTCCTTCGTCACCGCCCAGACCATGGCCGACATGGTCCGGGCCCTGGAGGGGCGCGGCCTCATCCGCCGCGAGCCGAACCCCCGCAACCGCCGCGAGAAGGTCATCCTGCTCGCCGACGCAGGACGCGGGCTCCTCGCCGACCACGCCGAAGCGGCCCGCCTGCTCGAACAGCGCATGGTGCAAGAGCTTTCGCCCGACGAGGTCGAGCGATTCCGGAGCGCGCTGAAGAGCGCGCACCGGTCACTCGCCTGAGACCGGGAGGCCGGGAAACCCTGGGGCCGGGAAGCCGTAGGGCCCGGGAAGCCCGCGCGCTTCCCGGGCCCCACGCGTCCGCCGCTACCTGACGGCGTACATCCGGATGGCCACGACGTCGTCGCCCTCGGGGCGGGCGAGCCCCACGAAGACGGTCTCCGCCAGCCACCGGTGCGCCGCCGCGTCGGTCCGGAAGACCGGTGAAGTCCGGTAGTAGTGACCGGACTCGGAGACCCGCAGGCCGCCGTCGTTCTGGTCCGGGGCCTCGGCCTTGGGACGGTAGAAGCCGCGGTTGACGATGTCGATCACCGCACCGTCGTCGGCCCGCAGCAGGTAGCGGGCGTCGAGTTCGCAGACCTCGCCGCGGGTGCTGCTCCAGTCGCCTCCGCCGGCCAGCACCTGCCCGCGCAGCATCGGCCCCTCCACCTCACCTCCGACGATCGGAGTGAACTCGGTGACCTCGCCGTCACCGTGGCCGATGTGGAGCGTCTCGCCGACTCGGGCGCGGATCTCGAACGCGAAGTCGAGGGCGGGCGTGAACGTCATCGTGAAGTTCCCTTCCATACGGGCGGATCGGGTCGCCGTACCGGCACGTGGACACGCCGTGGGGCGGAGCGGGACGAAGGCGTCACGGGGTCTTGACTCGTTCACCCGTGCGGTGCAAGCGTGTCATGCAACAACGTTATATGACGTTCGTTTATCTCGGCAGGCCGCCACTCGTGCGGTTTCGCTTCCTCTACGCCTCCTCTCCACGTCTCCCCCCGCTTCCTCCTCCCTCTCCCGGCAAGGAGCCCCAAGCCATGGCCGCAACGAGACACACCCTGACGGCGCTGGCGAGCGCGGGCCTGCTGGCCGTGACGGCCTGCACCTCCTCATCCGGTACCGGCGCCGCGGGCAAGCCGCGGCTCACCACCACCACACCGGCCGGCACCGGCGAGGTGGACCGGGTCACCTGGGCCCTGCCGTACGGCGAACCGACCACCCTGGACCCCGCGAAGGTCGGTGACTACTCGCCGCAGACCGTCGAGGCGAACCTCTGCGACACGCTCATGCGGATGAACGCCGACTTCTCCATGAGCCCCGGCCTCGCCAGGAAGCTGACGTGGAAGAACGACCGCGCCCTGGTCCTGGACCTGCGGCCGGACGTCAGGTTCTGGGACGGGTCCCGGATGACGCCCGAGGACGTCGCCTACAGCCTGCGCCGGCAGACCGATCCGAAGACCCAGGCCCTGTACGGCAATTTCCTCGACGCGGTGAAGTCCATCGAGGTCACCGGCCCCGCCCAGGTCACCCTGCGCACCACGTCGTACGACCGGACCCTGCCCAAGGCGCTCGCGACACCCTTCGGCGCGGTCAGCCAGCAGGCGTACACGCGGAAGGCGGGCGCGTCCTACGGGACGGCGCGTGGCGGCCTCATGTGCACCGGGCCGTTCAGGCCCGCCTCGTGGAAGTCCGGCGACAGCATCACCCTGAAGCGCAACGACGCCTACTGGGACAAGCGACTGCGGCCGAAGGCCGGGGAGATCGCGTTCAAGTTCATCACCAACAGCAACACGCTCACCAGCGCGTTGCTCTCCGGTGAGGTGGACGGCACCTACGAACTGCCACCCACCGGCGCGGCGGCGCTCGCGAAGGCACGGAACGGAGCGGTCCACCTCGGCCCCTCCACCCAGAACGTGCTGCTGATCCCCGGCGACGCCAAGTCGCCCGCGGCGGACCGGCGGCTGCTGGACGCCCTCTCCACCGCGCTCGACCGCAGAGCCCTCATCAAGAACGTGTTCGACGGCGACGGCACCGTGCTGAAATCACTCGTCCCGCCGCTCACCTGGCACGGTGATCCCGCCGCCGAACGGTACGACGCCGCCTACAAGGCCCTGCCCGCCGTGCCCGAACCCGATGTCGAGCGGGCCGAAAAGCTGATCGCGCGGGTGGGCCGCCCCGGGCGGGCACTGGTGGCGGCCGTCCCCGCGGGGGACCAGCGCGGGCTGCAGACCCTGACCTTCGTCCAGGCGGCGGCGGAGAAGCTCGGCGTCCATCTGAGGATCAAGCAGCTCCAGCCCACCGAGATGTCCTCGCTCTTCTACGACCCCGGCATCCGCAAGGGCCTCGATCTCATCCTCACCTTCGGATACGTCGCCATGCCCGACCCCTCCTCGTACGTGGCGGAAATGGTCACGCCACGGGGGATCTTCAACTGGACGCACTACGAGAACGCCCGGGTCACCCGCCTGCTGGACAAGGCGCGCACGACGTCCGACCCGGCACGCTCCGCCGAGGCGTACGCCGACGCGCAGGCCCTGTTCACCCCCACCGTGCCGGTCACCTACCTGGCCACCACGCACGAGCGGATGTTCATGAACCGGCGCGTCAGCGGAGCGCCCAGCTCCTTCGCCTATCTGGGCATGCCCTGGGCCGCCCACCTCGGCGCGACGAAGAAATGAACCCCGCCCGCCCTCCTCACGCCCCGGAGTCGACGATGACCGACGCACACGACGAACAGCCCCTGTGGGACCGGACGGCCGCCGGGCTCACGGCCGGGATACGCGCCGGAACCTTCTCCGCCACCGAAGTGGCGGCGGCCTTCCTGCACCGCGTCGACGAGGTCAACCCGGCTGTCAACGCCTTGGTCGACGTCCGTGCCGACGAGGTGCTCGCCCGGGCCGCCGACGCCGACGCGGCGGTCGCCTCCGGCGCCACGCTCGGGGCACTGCACGGCGTACCGGTCTCCACGAAGATCAACACCGCTCAGCGCGGATACGCCAGTTCGCACGGCGTCCCGGTCTGGGCCGGTGCCGTCACCGACGACGACGCGGCCTGCGTCGCGGGGCTGCGTCGGGCCGGTGCCACGCTCCTTGGCCGCAGCAACAGCCCCGCCTTCGGGGTGCGTTGGTTCACCGCCAACGACCTGCACGGCAGGACGCTGAATCCGTGGAGCGAGGCGCACACCCCCGGCGGCTCCTCCGGTGGCGCCGCCGCCGCGCTCGCCCTCGGCATGACCCCGATCGCCCAGGGCAACGACATCGGCGGTTCGGTCAGATTCCCCGCGTACTGCTGCGGCGTGGTGGGTCTGCGGCCCACGGTGGGGCTCGTCTCCGCCATGGAACCGGGGGGCCAGGAGGAGTTCGACGCCCCGCTGTCGTTCCAGACCATGGCGGTCCACGGGCCGCTCGGCCGCACCGTCGACGACGTACGGCTCGCCCTCGACGCCATGATCACCCCGGATCTGCGGGACCCGGTGGGCCTGCCCGAGCGCCCCTCCCCCGGCCCGGCGGGCCCCGTCGAGGTCGTGATCGTGCGCGACGCGGGGCTCGCCAAGCCGCACCCCACGGTGGACGCCGCCCTCGACCGCGCCGCCGCCTGGCTCGGCGACGCCGGCTACCGGGTGGACGAGGCCGAGCTGCCCCTGCTCGGCGAGGCGGCCCGGCTGTGGTCGCTGCTGCTGTACGAGGAGTTGCGGACCATGCTCCCGGAGATCGAGCGGTTCGGCGACGACTCCGTACGCGTCTCGCTGGCCGCGTCGTTCGACGCCGCCGCGGAGTTCTGGGGCGAACGGCCCACCCTGGAGACGTACATCAAGGGGTACGCCCGGCGCGGCACCCTCATCACGCGCCTGCAGCGCTTCCTCGGCGACGGACGGATCCTGCTGACGCCGGTCTCCGCGGAGCCCCCGTTCGAGCAGGACGCGGACATGGCGGGCGCCGGCCGCATCCGCGAGGTCCTCGCCGCGCAGTGGCCGATGCAGGCCGTGCCGGTGCTCGGTTTCCCCGCGCTCTCCGTGCCGACGGGCGTCCGAGACGGCCTGCCGACCGGGGTGCAGCTGATCGGCGGCCGGTTCCGCGAGAACCTGCTGCTGCACGCCGCGTCCGCGATCGAGGCGCGCGCACCGCGGCTGCGGCCAGGACCCGGCCGGGTCCGCTCCGACGACTGACCGGCAGAGGCCCCCCGGGCAACCGGGGGGCCTCGACTCTGCTGTTGCGACGGGCCCGTGGCTCAGGCCACGGGCCTTTCGGGCGTCCTTCTGCGCGGCTTCCAGCCCGGCTTGGGCACCGAGTCGATGAGGCGGCGCGTGTACGGATGCCGCGGGCGCTCGAGTACGTCCACCACAGGGCCCTGCTCGACCACCCGGCCGGCCCGCATCACCAGGACCTCGTCGCTGACGCGGGGCACGACGCCGAGGTCGTGCGTGATGAACAGCAGCGCGGTGCCGGTCCGCGCGCGGACCTCCGCGAGCAGACCGAGGATCTGCGCCTGGATGGACACGTCGAGCGCCGCGACGGCCTCGTCGAGGATCAGCACCCGCGGCTCTGCGGCCAGCGCGCGGGCGATGGCCACCCGCTGCCGCTGGCCGCCCGACAGGGCCCTCGGCAGGGCCCCGGCCTGCCGGTCGTCGAGCCCCACCATGTCCAGGAGTTCCGCGACCCGTGCCGTGAGCGCGCCACCGCGCAGGGAGCTGTGCAGCCCGACCGCCTCGGCGAGGGCGTCACGCACCCGCTGGCGCCGGTCGAGCGAGGCGTAGGGGTCCTGGAACACCAGCTGGACCTGCCCACCGCGACGGCGCCGCTCACGCGCCCCTACGCGCCCCGCCCCGCGTTCGTCGCCCTCGACGACGATCCGCCCCGAGTCCGGCCGCTCCAGCCCCGCGATCATCCGCGCCGTCGTCGTCTTGCCGGACCCGGACTCGCCGACGACGGCCAGCGACCCCTGCCGGGGAAGAACGAACGAGACGTCGTCGACGGCGGCGAAGTCCCCGTAACTCTTGCTCAGTTGACGTACCTCAAGCACGGCGGACCGTCTCCTCGGCCGACGGGGTGTGCGGGAAGTGGCAGGCCGCCGTCGACCCACCGGCGGCGCGCGGCAGCGGACGCTCCCCGCGGCACACGTCCCGCGCCCGCGGGCACCGGTCGGCGAAGGCGCAGCCGTCCGGGGTCTCGAAGCCGGAGAGCGGCCTGCCGGTGATGGCCCGCAGCTCGGCGCGGGTGTCGCCGACCGCGGGGCGGGAGGCGAGGAGGGCGCGCGTGTAGGGGTGGGCCGCGTCGTGGTGCAGCCGGGCGGCGGGCAGGTCCTCCACCGTGGTGCCCGCGTACATGACCGCGACGCGGTCGCAGACGGCCGCGGCGAGCTCCAGGTCGTGGCTGATGAACAGCATCGCGAGGCCGCGGGCCTCGCGCGTCTCGCCGATGATGGCCATGACCTCTTCCTGTGTGGTGACGTCGAGGGCCGTGGTGGGCTCGTCGGCGAGCAGCAGGCGCGGTTCGGCGGCCAGCGCGGCGGCGATCATGACGCGCTGGAGCAGGCCGCCCGAGAGTTCGTACGGGCGCTGCCTCATGCGCCGTTCGGCGTCGCCGATGCCGACTTCCCGCAGGATGCCCGTGACCCGGGCGACGGCGTCGGCGGCGCGGACACCGCGCGCGGTCGTCAGGCCCTCCACGAGGAAGTCACCGACGCTGCGCGCGGGGTTGATGTGCGCGCGGGGGTCCTGGAACACCATGGCGACCTCGGCGGCGCGGAGCCGGCGCAGGCGCTCGCGGCTCATGTCCGGTACGGACTCCCCGGCGAAGAGCACCTTCCCGTGCGTCCGGGCGCCGTCCGGCAGCAGGCGCAGGACGGCGCGTGCGGTGAGGGACTTGCCCGATCCTGACTCGCCGACCAGCGCCAGGGCCTCCCCTTCGCCGAGCCGTGCGTCGACGCGGTGCACGGCGGTCCGCAGGGTTCCTTCGAGGGGCAGTTCGATGCCCAGGCCGTCGATGTCGAGCAGGGGTGGTGTCAGGTGCGCTGGTGTCAGGTGCGCTGGTGTCATGTGTGTGCTCCGAGCAGGCGGCGGGAGAGCCCGGTCCCCAGCAGGTTGAACGCGACCACCACGACGACGATGACGAGGCCCGCGTACAGCGACTGCTGCGGTTGTCCGGCCAGGATCGAGGGGGCGCCGCCCGCCACCATCAGCCCCCACTCGGGCCTCGGAGGTTGGCTGCCGAGCCCGAGGAAGGAGATCGCGGCCACGTCGAGCAGGGCGTAGCCGAAGCCGATGGTGGCCTGGACGAGGACGAGCGGCAGGAGGTTCGGAAGGAGGTGCCTGAGCCAGATGCGGGGCGTGGCGGCCCCGAGGAGCTGGAGTGCCGCGATGTAGGGCAGGCCGCGCTCCTTGACGGCCGCCGCCCGGACCACCCGGGTGATGAGCGGGAGGTACGCGATCGAGAGGGCGACGACCGGGGCGGTGAGTCCGGTGCCGAAGACGGCGGCGGCGAGCACGGCCATGATCAGGCCGGGGAAGCCGAAGACGATGTCGAGCGCGCCGGAGACGAGGCGGTCGAGCCAGCCACCGGTCCAGGCGGCGGCCAGCGCGAGCAGGGTGCCTGCGGTGGTGGAGACGAGGACGACCGCCGCGGGGGCCGCCAGGCTGGCGCGGGCGCCGCAGACGAGGCGGGAGAGGATGTCGCGTCCGGTGTCGTCGGTGCCGAGCGGATGGGCGGGGCCGGGGCCCGCGTTCACGTTGAGCGGGTCCACCGCGTTCGGGTCGTGCGGCGCGATCAGCGGTCCGAGGACGGCGAGCAGGACGAAGAGGGCGACGACGCAGCCTGCCGCGCGGGTCGCCCCGTCGCGCGGGCGGGCCGCGGCGCGCGCGGTGCCCGCGGTGCGGCCGAAGAGTGTGCTGGTCATGGGGTGCCCTTCCGTGCGGCCCGCGGATCGAGCGCGGCGCCGACCAGGTCGACGAGGGTGTTGATGACGACGAAGGCGACGACGAAGACCAGCGAGACGGCCTGGACGGCGGCCATGTCCTGCTTGGCGGCCGCATCGATCATGAAGGCGCCGAGGCCGCCGGTGCCGAACGCCTGCTCGGCGACGGCCGCGGTGGCGATGAGCCCGGCGATGCCGACGCCGGAGACCGCGAAGACGGGCCCCGCCGCGTTGTGCAGCACGTGCCGCCGGATCACGACGGATTCGGGCACGCCGCGCCCGCGGGCGGTCTCCACGTGCTCGGAGCGCAGTTCCGCGCGTACGGCGGTCCGGGTGACCTGGGCGACGTAGCCGATCCAGGTCAGGGCGAGCGCGACGGCCGGCAGCGTCAGGTGGGACAGCGTGCCGGTGAACCCCGTGCCGCTGCCGTACACCGGGAACCAGGGCAGCCGGACGGCGAACACCCAGATGAGCAGCGCCGACATGACGAAGGTCGGCACCGCCATGGCGCCGGCCGTCACCGCGGTCACCAGGGTCTCGACCCGCCCTCCGCGCAACGCGGCCAGTGTGCCGGTGAAGGTGCCGAGGGCGAGGACGAGGACGGCGGCGTAGACGACGAGGGCGAGGGTGTGGCCCGCCCGGTCGCCGATCAGGTGGGCGACGGTGTCGCGGTAGACCAGCGACCTGCCGAAGTCGCCGTGGAGACAGCCGCTCAGCCAGTGCCAGTAGCTCTTGAGGAACGGGTCGTCCAGGTGGTACTCGGCCCGGATCCCGGCGAGCACCGCCGGGTCGGGGCTGCGGCTGCCGCCGACGAGCAGCGTGGCGGGATCGCCCGGCGCGAGGAACAGCGCCCCGTGGATGGCCAGGCTGGAGAGGGCCACCGTCACCAGGAGCGCGGCGAGCCGGGTCGCGACGAACCGGAGGGTCATCGCTGGTCGTCCCCCGGGTTCGCGGGCAGCACCGTGAGCCGTACGAGGGCCGGGTGGTCCGGTCCTGTCCGAAGCGTCTGGAGGCTGGCCTTGGGGGCCGCGGTGCGCCAGGGGTCATCGTGGGTGCCGGAGTTCGGGAGGTGGTTGGGGAAGTCGCTGCCGGCGATCATGAGCGTCAGGCGGTGGCCCCGTCGCACCCGGTAGCCGGTGTGGCCGAGGGAGACGGCGACGGTGCCCGGCGCGTCCGCCTGGGCGCAGCCGCGCACGATCAGCCGCGCCGTGCCGTCAGGGGCGAGGTCGAGGAGGCGCACGAAGACGTCGAACGTGGGCGCCGTGCTCATGGCGGACAGCAGGACGTGTACGGGGCCCGCGAGGTCGAGCGGTGTCTCGTGGGCGTCCGTGGTGAAGACGAGGACGTCGTCGCGGTCCGCGGTGCGCCGTTCGTCGGGATGGTCGCGCAGCAGCGCGAAGGTGTCCCGGGTGGCCGAGGGCACCAGGTCGTCGGGGTCGTACCGCCAGTGCGCCGACTCCTCGGCCGCGGGCGGCGTGGCGCGCAGCCGCCCGCCCGGGACCGGACCCGCGGCCGATCCGGCTGCGCCGAGGTGGAGTTCGAGCGGCGTCGCGCCGGGCGGGGGCCAGCAGGGGGCCGTGCGCCAGCCGGCGTGGCCGAGCCTCCAGCGGACGCGCGGGAGGGTGTCGGGCCGTGCGGTGCCCTTGAGGAAGACGTCGAAGAAGTCGAGGGCCGGGCCGGTGTACGCGTCGAGCATGCCGTCGAGCGCCGCGTCGCTGAGCTGGTGGTCGCGGTCCGCGGGCACCGGGGCGTCGTCCAGGCAGTAGTTCTCGTGGTCGACCGCGTCTGCGACGAGGTACTGCACGGCCGGCCAGCCGGGGCGCCGGTCAAGTTCCGTGTAGTCGCGCATGTGGGCGGCGCCCAGGTTGTCGAACCAGCCCACGCAGTGCAGCACCGGGACGGGCCGCGCGTCGTAGGGGTGCGGGCCGTCGTACGCGGGCAGCGGGATGCCGTCGACGATGAGGTCGAAGCCCGCCGAGCGCTTGCCGACGGCCCGGAAGGCCTCCTCGTACGCGTCGGTCAGCGGGCGTCTGGTGAGGTCGGCCGCGAAGTCGTAGCTGTCGTTGTCGATCCACACGTGGGCCTGGTAGTCGGCGCCCTCCAGCCACGGGGGCTGCCGGCCCGCGCCGGGATCGTAGCTCGCCACACCCGGTCCGTTGGATGTGCACGTCACGCGGGGCACGATCGCGCGCAGGGCGGGGTGCTGGCTCGCGACGGCGGACCACTGGGTGAACCCGTAGTAGGAGTCGCCGAACATGCCGACGATCCCGTTCGACCACGGCTGGCGCGCGATCCACTCGATGGTGTCGAAGCCGTCGGCCGTCTCGCCGGTCCAGCCGAGCGTGGCGCCCTGGGAGCGGAACTTGCCCCGCACGTCCTGGACGACCATCACGTATCCGCGTGCGGTGAACCGCTCGGCGACCTTCTCGAAGAAGACGTACCGGCTGTTCTTGTCGTAGGGCAGCCGGACGAGCACGGCGGGGGCCGGTTCCTCGCCGACGCCGTACACATCGGTCGCCAGCAGGATCCCGTCGCGCGTGCGCACGTGGTGCTGGCGGGCCCGGTCGGACAGGGGCTGGGGCGTGACACGCTCGAAGGCAAGGCTCATGACGGTCCTCCACGCAGAGGAGACATTGAGAAAAACAGTGTGATATAACAACGTTGCATTTAACTGCCGACACCGTCAACCCCCC
This sequence comes from Streptomyces sp. NPDC058284, assembly GCF_042881135.1. Taxonomy (NCBI): domain Bacteria; kingdom Bacillati; phylum Actinomycetota; class Actinomycetes; order Kitasatosporales; family Streptomycetaceae; genus Streptomyces; species Streptomyces sp. NPDC058284. Next base: position 76,686 of record NZ_JBHVYE010000016.1, on the reverse strand, counting down.
TCTCTGAGCTAGGTTTCCTCCATGCCGATCGACGTCGACGAAGTCCAGCGCCGCAAGGAGATCGCGGAGGCCACGCTCGCCGTGGCCGCTCGCGACGGGGCGCGGGCGATCACCATTCGCGCCGTCGCGAAGGAGCTCGGCGGCTCCACGGCCATGGTCACGAACTACGTGCCCACCCGCACCGCCCTGATCACCAACGCCGTCCGCGCCGCCGAGTCGCGCTGGCGCTCCGAACTGGCGGCCCGCACGGGGGAGCTGACCGGCCCCGAACGCCTGCGCGCCGTGGTCGAGTGGAACCTCAGCACCGACGCGGACGACCTGCTGCTGCGGTCGCTCTGGCTGGAGATGCTGACGTCCGCGGGCACCGACCCGAACGGCGTCGACCTCACGGAGACGCGTGAGTCCCGCCAGGAGTTCGCCGAGGCCGCCGCCGCGGCCGGCGCGCCCGACGCCGCGCTCGCCGCCGACATCCTCTCCCTGCTGACCCGCGGCTACTTCGTCTCCAGCGTGGAGGATCCCGCGCACTGGACCGAGGAGCGCACCGCCCGCGTCGCCGGCGCCGTGGTCAGGGCCCTCACCCAGAACTGACGTGCGTCGCGGGCGGATTGGTGTGGAAGGGGCCGCAACAGCGCTCGCTTGAGCTACTTTTGGGGAGCATCGCACTGCTGCGAATGGGGGCACCCGTGAGTCGGCCAGAGCGCGTGATCGCCGGGCGCTACCGTCTCCTCGCCCCCTTGGGCGAAGGCGGCATGGGCACCGTGTGGCAGGCCCGCGACGAGGTGCTTGGGCGCGAGGTGGCCGTCAAGGAAGTGCGCGCCCCCGCCGGGCTCCCCGCCGTCGAGGTCGACCGGCTGTACGCCCGCCTCGAACGCGAGGCCTGGGCCGCCGCCCGCATCCCGCACCGGAACGTGGTCACGGTCTACGACGTGGCGAGCGAGGGCGGCCGTCCGTGGATCGTCATGGAGATGGTGCGCGGCCTCTCCCTGTCCGACGTGCTCGACGCCGAGGGAGCGCTGCCCCCGCGGCGGGCCGCCCACATCGGCGCGGAGGTCCTCGCCGCGCTGCGCGCCGCCCACGGCGCCGGGGTCCTGCACCGCGACGTCAAGCCGGGCAACGTCCTGATCGCCAACGACGGCCGCGTCGTCCTCACCGACTTCGGCATCGCCCTGGTCGAGGGCAGCTCGGCGCTGACGATGACCGGCGAGGTCATCGGTTCGCCCGAATTCCTCGCCCCGGAGCGGGCGTTGGGGCAGCGTCCCGGTCCCGCTTCCGACCTGTGGTCGCTCGGCGTCCTGCTGTACGCGGCGGTGGAGGGCAGCTCGCCGTTCCGCCAGGACACCCCGCTGAGCACGCTGCGCGCGGTCGTCGACGAGCCGCTGCCGCCCGCGCGCGGGGCAGGGCCGCTCGCCCCGGTGATCGAGGGGCTGCTGCGCAAGGACCCGGACGAACGGATGTCCGCCGCCGACGCCGAGCGCGACCTGCGGACCGTGGCCGCGGGCGGCACCCCGCACGCGCAGACCTCGCTCTCCCACCAGCCGACGGCCACCACCGAGCGGCAGCAGTACGGTCCGGCCCCGCCGGTGCCGCTCCCCCTCCCCCCGCCGCCGTCCACCACGACGACCACGGACACCACGGCGACCGGGCAGCAGGGCCGGTCCCGGCGCGCGGTGGCAGCCTTGGTTGCGGGGCTCGTCGTCCTGGCGCTCGCGATCGGCGGCATCGCGTACGCCCTGATCAACCGCGACAACGGCGACGGGGGCGGCGGGAGTTCGGCGGGCGCCGACGGCAGTGCCGGGACCGCCGACGGCCAGGGCGGCGACAGCGGCGCGTCGAACGGGGCGAACGGCTCAGGCGGAGGCTCCGGCGGAGGCGGGACGACCGGCTCGGCGGACGGGAACGGCGACGGTGGCGGCACTACGACCGGCGGTGGCGGCACGAACGGAGGCAGTGGCGGGAGCGGCGGCCACGGCGGCACCGCCTCGACGCCCGTCCAGAGCGTGAAGGTGTACGTCTCCGGCAGCCGCACGCAGTACGAGGGGGCGTGTCCGCCCACGGCCGGCCGGGCGCCGTCGTTCACCGCGACGTTCACGGTGGGGCGCGTCCCCGCCACCGTCGAGTACCGCTGGCTCACGAAGTCCGGCACGTCGGGCGATCCCGGCTGGAAGACGCTGTCGTTCACCTCGGGCGGCGGCAAGGTCCGGCAGGCCAGTCACGTCGAGACCGCGTACGACCCGGGCGGCGGGACGTACGAGAACGCGGTCGGCGTCCAGGTGCGTGCGCCGGTGTCGACGGCCTCGAACTCCGTCGCGTACAAGGTGACCTGCGTGCAGGAGACCCCGACGGGCGGGGCCTCCTACACGCCGTGACGGGCCTTGTGGGTCAGGCCGCCGCGGTGAACACGGGGAGGTAGCCACCGGACTGTCCGGCGGCGGTGGGGTGGTAGGACTCGCCGATGTTGAGCCAGTTCACGCTGTGCAGCCAGGAGTTCGACGAACAGATCTCGTGCCCGGTGAAGGCGGACGTGACGCTGCCGAACGTGAAGCCGTGGTCGGCGGCGCGCTTCTCGGTGGCCGCGTTGAGGTAGTCGGAGGCGGAGTTGATGGCGGTCCGCTCGCGCTCGGAGAGGCCCGCGAGGCAGCTGCCGCCCAGCTTGTAGAAGCGGGGGTAGCCGAGGACGACGACGTGGGCGGCGGGGGCCTTCGCCCGGATCGCGTCGTAGACCCTGTCGAGGTTGCCGGGAAGCGTGGAGTCGACGTACTTGCGGGCGGTGTCGATGCGTGCCAGGCAGGTGCTCTCGGACTGCAGCACACAGGTCGTCATGACGTCGGCGAACCCGGCGTCGTTGCCGCCGATGGAGATCGAGACGAGACCCGTGCCGCTGCCCAGGGGACCCAGCTGGCCCGAGAGAACATCACCCGTACGAGCGCCCGAGCAGGCGACGAAATTAAAGCTTGCGGGTGAATGGGCGGCGGCCCACAGGGCGGGGTAGGCGCGGGTGCTGCGCTTGCAGTCCCCGCTGGCGCCGTCGTAGTTGCCGGCCCCGACGCCCGAGGAGTAGGAGTCCCCGAGGGCCACATAACCGCCGGCAGCGGCCCGCGTGTCGGCCGACTGGTCCGCGTGGGCCGCTGCCGCGCCGGTGAGGGCGAAGGCGGCCGCAAGGAGGAGCGAGGACATGTATGCCGTGATTCCGGACAATTTCATGGAACCTCCCTTAGCAGGATTTCTGCCTCGACCGTGGTAGCACGCACCCCCGGCCGCCGATAGTGTTCATGACAATGAGTTCCTCAACAATTCCCTTGCCCGTTCCGGAAGTTCGCCAAGCCGACGGGGACGGCGGGAACCAACAGGGGGACAACGGGCAGCGACGGGGAACACCCGCACCCCCTCCCGGAACGGGACACAAGGGACGCACTGCGGAAACCTGATGCACAACGGCGTGTACGTGCCGGATCATGTCGGCATGTCTGCGAACCCACAGGACGCCCTGCCGATGCGGCTCAACGTCGACGACAGCGACTCCCCGGCGGATGTCGTGGACGCGCTCTTCCTCGGCCGTTTCGCGACGGGCGAGCAGCCCTTCTCGCACAGCGCCAACATCGACCGCGTCAAGTCCGGTTCCACCCTGGTGCCGCCCGGCGCGACGGTGCTGCGCGCGGCCCGCGACGACGACCGCAGCGCGACGCTCGCCGAGGGCGAGGGATGGACGGTACTCGTCTCCCGCTGGAACCGCGGCGCCGACGTCACGGTGACGGCGACCACCGCCGAGCTCGCCGAGAAGGTCCTGAAGCAGGCCACGGACGACGCGCAGGACGAGCCGGAGCCCCAGCCGGAGAACGTGACCATGGGCTTCTGGTACGTCTCCCCGCGGCGCGGCCCGCACCGCACCACCCGGCAGATCTCGGCCGGTACGTGGGAGGAGGTGCGGTCCAACTACACGGCGCCGGTCGCCGGCGCCATGGACTCGCTGATGAAGACCACGCCCGAGGACATCTCGGGACGGCTCCTGCTGCTGCACGGCCCGCCGGGCACGGGCAAGACGTCGGCGCTGCGGACGCTGGCCCGCTCCTGGCGCGACTGGTGCCAGGTGGACTGCGTCCTCGACCCGGAGCGGCTGTTCAGCGACGTCGGCTACCTCATGGACATCGCGATCGGCGAGGACGACGGCACGGCCAAGGGCCGCTGGCGGCTGCTGCTCCTGGAGGACTGCGACGAGCTGATCCGCGGCGAGGCGAAGCACACAGCGGGCCAGGCGCTCTCGCGCCTGCTGAACCTCACCGACGGCCTGCTCGGCCAGGGCAGGAACGTCCTGGTGGGCGTCACGACCAACGAGGACCTGGAGCGCCTGCACCCCGCGGTGGTCCGCCCCGGCCGCTGCCTGGCCCGCATCGAGGTCGGCGCGCTGACCCGCCGCGAGGCCGTGGAGTGGCTCGGCACGGAGGACGGCGTGAGCCGCGAGGGCGCGACCCTGGCGGAACTCTTCGCCCTGCGCCGTGGCACGACGCCGACGTCGGTCCCGGGCCAACGGGAGGGCGCGGACGCGGGGTTGTACCTGTAGGGGCGCGTTCAGGGAGAATCGTTCGGCACCGTCCCGGACCCGGGCACAGGCAAAGGCACAGGCAAAGGCACAGGCACAGGCACAGGCACAGGCACAGGCGGACGCCCTAGCCGACGTCCCCGTACGCCGCGCGCAACGCGTCCCGCACAGCCGCCGCCGCGTCCTCCTCCGAGAGTCCGAGCCGCCGCACCCGCTCCGCGTACGCCTGCGCCTCGGCCGACGCCGCCCGAGCCGCCGCGTCGCCCGCCGCGGCGACGAACGTGCCGTTGCGCCCCCGCGTCTCGACGACCCCGTCGGCCTCAAGGGCCCGATAGGCCTTGGCCACCGTGTTGGCCGCGAGCCCGAGCGATTCGGCGAGCCCCCGCACCGTGGGCAGCTTGTAGCCGACCGGCAGCGCCCCCGACCGCGCCTGCCCGGCGATCTCCGCCCGCACCTGCTCGTACGGCGCGACGCCCGCGCCCTCATCGATGTCGATCTTCAACGTCACGGGGCGATTGTCCCGCACGACCCGGCCCCGGCGGCACACCCGCGCTCCCCGGACCGCGCCCCCGCGGAAAATGGGAGGCACCTCGGCGCGCCCCGCGCGTACCGTGCCGGTCCATGACAGTGATCGTTCGAGCCCTCGCCCACAACGCCCCGGCGGCAGCCGCCGCCGCGGACGACGCGGGTTTCGCCGCCGTACGGCGGGCCTGTGTACCCGCCATGCTCGCCACCGCCGCCTCGGTCGCCTTCGACCGCGCGCACGCCCACCCGGACTCCGCCTACCGGCAGTTGGTCGCCGAGGTGGACGGCGAGATCATCGGCACGGCGCAGGTGGGGCTCGCCCACGACAGTCCCGAGCCGGGCCAGGGCTTCGCCAACATCTACGTCCGTCCGGAGCGGCTCGGCAGAGGCGCGGGGACGCTGCTCCTGCGCACCGCGGAGGAGCATCTGGCGGACGCCGGCGCGCACACCCTGTACTCGTGGGTGCTCGACAGCCCCGAGAACCTCGCCTTCGCCGCGAGCCGCGGCTATGCGGCGCGGCGCACCGCGCACTTCCTCCGCCTCGATCTGGCGCACGGCGCCCTGCCGCCCCGCCAGGAGCCGCCCGCCGGGGTCGAGCTGGTCAGCGGATCGGTGTTCGCGGACGACGCGCGGCCGCTGTTCGCGCTGGACGCGGAGACCGCGGCGGACGAACCGACGGATGTGGCAGCCGAGTTCACGGACTACGAGCACTGGCTCACCGAGACCTGGCGCCACCCGCTGGTCAGCCAGGAGCTCACCACCGTGGCTCTGGTGGACGGTGTCCCCGCGGCGTTCACGCTGGCCCGTACGGACGGCGCGGGACGGTACGCCTCCGGCATGACGGGCACCGCGCGCGACCGTCGCGGCCGCGGCCTGGCCAAGCTCGCCAAGAACGACTCCCTGCACCGGGCCCGCGCGGCAGGCTGCACGCAGGCCTTCACGGGCAACGACGCCGGGAACGAGCCGATGCTGGCGATCAACAAGTGGTTCGGCTACGAGATCTGTGACACGGAGGTACGTCATGTCCGCACCCTCGGCTGACGCGACCGGGTCGGCGATGACCGTGGAGATCGCCCTCGTGAAGGCGGGCCGGACCAAGATCCGCTACCCGGCACGGCTCCTCCACGACGACGGCGGCCACATCACCGTCCGGGCGCCCTGGGCCGCCCCGCACGTCCGCGACTTCGGCTTCGTGCGCTTCGAGCCGGGCGACGTCTTCACCGAGCACTACTGGCGCGACCGCTGGTACGCGGTCAAGGAGGTGTACGCCGCGGACGGCACCCTCAAGGGCTGGTACTGCGACGTGACTCGCCCCGCGGTCCGCGACGGCGCCGTCCTCACGGTCGAGGACCTCGACCTGGACCTCTGGTGCTCGGCGGACGGCTCCGACGTACTGCGCCTGGACGAGGACGAGTTCGCCGCGAGCGGCCTGTCCGGCACGGACCCGGCGGCGGCCGCGGCGGCGCTCCGGGCCCTTGACGATCTCGAGTCGATGGCCCGTAGCGGCGCACTCGTGACCGGGCCTCGATCAGAAAGCGGGCCGGAAGAGGTCTACCGGGCGCCGTGAATGGACATCGGTAAGGCAGGGCGTCGGAATGCCGGGAGGCCGCCATGCGTCGAGTGACCACGCACAAACCCGTGGGCAAGCCGGTCAGCCGCCGGGTGCGGGAGCGGCAGGAGGCGGAGACCCGGCCGCGCGAAAGGCCCGAGGTCCGCAAGGACATCCAGCGGACCTGGTGGCCGGACGGCTGAGCCGGGGATGAAGCGCGGCTGAGCCGTGGACGAGCCCTCGTCAGTGGTCCGCGAGCCGCTTGCGGTAGTGGATGCGGTCGTAGGGCCCGTCCACGCGCCGCTCGACGACCTCGTACCCGTAGCGGGGATAGATCTTCTGGTTCTCCCACATCAGCGCGTTGGTGTAGAGGCGGATCTCGGGAAGTCCCAGCGCACGCGCGTGCGCGTCCACGAAGGCGAGCAGACGACGGCCCACCCCCTGCCCGGCGGCATCGGGGTGGACCGCGATCGACTCCAGCAGGAGCGTCCCTTCGTACGGGCGCGGGACGAGCACCAGGAGACCCACCACGGGGTCCCCGGTGACGTACACGAACCCGGCCGCCACATCGGCCGCGTGGTCGGCCTCCATCGGGACGGGGACGAGCCCGATGCGTTCGATGTAGCGGTGGTACGCCGCGTCCGTGACCGCCCGCACGGCGGGCACGTCGGCGGCGGTGGCGGGGCGGATGTCCGCAGGGGCCTTCGGTGTGGTCATGCCCCTACGTCTACGTCACGCCGGCGCGCCCGCACCACCACCTTGCGCAACAAGGGCCATGCCACGATCAGGACGATGAGGCCATGGACCGTCACGGAGAACGGTGTGTCGACGAGGCCGGACACGCTGCCGTCGCTGATCTGCAGGGCGCGGCGCAGCTGTTGCTCGGCGTTCGGGCCGAGGATGACACCGATGACGGCGGGCAGGATCGGCAGTCCGTACCGTCGCATGCCGAAGCCGATCAGGCCGATGACGAGCAGGATGACCAGGTCGAGCGGCTCGCCACCGACCGCGTAGGCGCCCACGGCCGCGAAGAAGAGGATGCCCGCGTAGAGGTAGGGGCGCGGGATGCGCAGGAGCTTCGCCCAGAGCGGCGCCAGCGGCAGGTTCAGGGCGAGGAGCAGCACCATGCCGACGAAGAGCGAGGCGATGAGGCCCCAGACGAGGTCCGCCTCGCGTTCGAAGAGGAGGGGTCCGGGCTGGATGCCGTACTGCTGGAAGGCGGCGAGCATCACGGCGGCGACGGCGGTCGTGGGCAGGCCGAGCGTCAGCATGGAGACGAGGGTGCCTGCGGCCGAGGCGGACGAGGCCGACTCGGGGCCCGCGACGCCCTCGATGGCGCCCTTGCCCCACTCCTCCTTGTGCTTGGAAAGGCGCTTCTCGGTGACGTAGGAGAGGAAGGTCGGGATCTCCGCGCCGCCGGCCGGGATCGCGCCGAACGGGAAGCCGATGAGGGGGCCGCGCAGCCATGACTTCCAGGTGCGCCCGACGTCGTTCCTGTCGAGCCAGGGGCGGCCCACCGGGATCGCCTGTGTACTGGTGCGGCGCAGGTGGGCGGCGACCCACAGAGCCTCGCCGATCGCGAAGAGCCCCACCGCGACGATCACCACGTCGATGCCGTCGGCGAGTTGGAGCGAGCCGAAGGTCAGCCGCTGCTGGCCCGTCATCTGGTCCAGGCCGACGAGGCCGATGGTCAGGCCGATCAGGAGTGAGGCGAGTCCGCGGATACGGGACGAGCCGAGCACGGAGGTGACCGCGATGAAGGCGAGCACCATGATGGCGAAGTAGTCGGGCGCGCCGATGTCGACGGCGAGGTCGGCGACCGTCGGCGCGAGGACCACCAGGAGCGTCGTGCCGATCATGCCGCCCGCGAAGTGCCCGATGGCGGCGGCCGCGAGGGCCTGTGCGCCGCGCCCCGACCTGGCCATCGGGTGGCCCTCCATGGCGGCGACGACGGCCGCGCTCTCCCCCGGCGTGTTGAGCAGGATCGACGTCGTCGAGCCGCCGAACATCGCGCCGTAGTAGATGCCCGCGAACATGATGAAGGCGCCGGTCGGTTCGAGGCCGTACGTCACCGGGAGCAGCAGCGCCACCGCCATCGCGGGGCCGATGCCGGGCAGCACGCCGATCGCCGTGCCGAGCAGGACGCCGACCGCGGCCCACAGGAGGTTGACGGGGGTGAGGGCGGTGCCGAAGCCGTCCATCAGGGAGTTGAAGGCGTTCATGTCACAGCACTCCCATCAGGGGGCCGCCCGGCAGAGGCACGCCGAGCAGGTTGTTGAAGACTTCGTAGGTGACGACGGAGAGTGCGGCGGCGATGAGCGGGTCGCGGTCGAGGTGGCGGCTGCCGAGCGCGTGGGCGGCGCCCCAGAAGAGCAGCGCCCCGGCGACCGGGAAGCCGGCCGGTTCGATGAGGACGGCGGTCATGAGGAAGACGCCCGCGAGCAGCAGCACGGTGCGCCCGTCGGCGGGTTCGGACAGGTCGATGTCCTCGCCGCCCTCGGCCTCGCCGCGCCCGCCGCGCAGCACGTCGACGGCGAGCAGGACGGCGACGACGAGCAGTCCGGTGCCGACGACGACCGGCACGGTCTTCGGGCCGATCGGGCCGCGCTGGGTGATGTCGACGTCCATGGTGAGCGCGTCGGTGAGGACGAGCGCGCCGAGGGCGAGGAGCAGGACGCAGACGCCGAGTTCGGAGTGCTCGCGCAGCCAGGCCCTGCGGTGTCGCGGATCGCGGGGGAGGTCGGCGGTGGTCACAGTCCCAGCTCCTTCAGTACCGAGACGACGCGCTGGTCCTGGGCGTCCAGGAAGTCGCCGAACTTCTCTTTGGTGAGGAAGGCGTCGTCCCAGCCGTTCTTCGTCAGGGACTCGCGCCACTCCTTGGAGGCGTGCAGCTTCTCGACGAGCACGGTGAGCTTGTCGCGCTCGGCGTCGCTGAGGCCGGGCGGGGCGACGATGCCGCGCCAGTTGGTGAAGTCCACGTCGTAGCCGGACTCCTTGAGCGTCGGCCCGTCGAGGCCCTTCACCCGCTTCGGCCCGGTGACGGCGAGCAGCCGCAGTTCCCCCGACTTGATCTGGTCGAGGTACTCGCCGACTCCGGAGACCCCGAAGGCGACCTTGCTGCCGAGGATGGAGGCGAGCAGTTCGCCGCCGCCGTCGAACGGAACGTAGTTGACCTTCCGCGGCTCGATCCCGGCGGCGCGCGCCATCAGCATCGGGGCGAGGTGGTCGGGCCCGCCGGGCGACGAGCCGCCGCCCACGGGTACCTTGCCCGGGTTCCTCTTCCAGGCGTCGACGAGCTGGCCGATGGTTTCGTACGGGGAGTTTCTGGCGACCACGACGACGTCCTGCTCCTCGGTGAGCCGGGCGATGGGGGTGGTGTCGGCCAGGGTCTTCGGGGAGTGGTTGGAGCGGGCGGCGCCCACGACGCCGAGGCCCATGGACATGGCGAGCTTGCCGTTGCCGTGTTCGCCGACGAGCCGGGTCAGGCCGACGGTGCCGCCCGCGCCCGGCAGGTTGAAGACCTCGATGTTGTGGGTGAGTCCGGCGTCCTCGGCGTTCTTCGCCGCGGTGCGGGCGGTGATGTCGTAACCGCCACCGGGCGTGTTGGGGACCATGAGGCGCAGGCCGGGGATCTGGGTGCCGGTGTCCGCGCCGCTGCCCGGCGTGAGCAGCGGCGGCGCCACGAGGACGAGGAGAGCGGCCCCGAGCAGGGCGAGGGGTGTGCGCAGGCGCACGTGTGCCACCACCTGTCGGTCGGTAGTCGGGTGTGAGGTGGCCCACATGTTGCCCGCGCGTTGACAACCTGTCTCTCTTCCGGAATCAACGGACGTTGTGGTCGTTGTGGTCGCGCCCATAGCCTGCGGCGATGACAAGGGTGCTGGTCGTGGACGACGACTTCATGGTCGCCAAGCTGCACAGCCGCTACGTCGCGTCGGTGGAGGGCTTCACCGTGGCCGGCGTCGCCCACAGCGGCGCCGAGGCGGTCGACGCGGCGGCGCGCCTGCGCCCCGACCTCGTCCTCCTGGACGTGTACCTGCCCGACATGGACGGCATCGCCGTGCTGCGCGAGCTGCGGGCCGCCGAGGAGCGCGATCCCGGGCGCAGGCCGGTGGACGCCCTGTTCATCACGGCCGCGCGGGAGGCCGGGGTCGTCCGGGCCGCGCTGCGGGCGGGCGCCCTGCACTACCTGATCAAACCGTTCAACCAGGCGGCGCTGCATGCGCAGTTGAGACATGTGGCGGCGCTCAGGGCCCGGCTCGACGGCTTGCGGGAGGCCCGCCAGGAGGACGTCGACCAGCTCTTCGGCACGCGCCCGCCCGGCTCCCGCGGACTGCCGAAGGGCCTGGCCGCGCACACGGCGGAACTGGTGGAGCAGACGCTGCGCGGTCACCCGGGCGGTCTCTCGGCGTCGGAGTGCGCGCGGGCGGGCTCGTTGTCCCGGGTGAGCGCCCGCCGCTATCTGGAGTTCTTCGTGGCCACCGGGCGCGCGGAGGTGACGCTCCGGTACGGCGGGACGGGGCGGCCCGAGCGGCGGTACCGGTGGCTGGGCGAGGGCAATTCGGGCATGACCTGAGCGGAGTCCGAAGGCTTCCTTAACCGCACCATAAGGATCACCGTTCCCCGCTCCCAGCAGGGGATTTCGCGGTTTTCAGGGGCTAGCTTTCTGCTCGCCCCGCCTCGCCCCGGCGAGCAGAGAACCAGCCCCTGAACCGCTGCCTGAGGAGAACCCCATGACCACCCGCCGCAAGGCCGCCGCGATCGCCGCCGTCGGTGTCGCCCCGCTCGCCCTGACCGCCCTCTCGGTCGCGCCCGCCGCCGCGCACGGCTCGATGACGGACCCGGTCAGCCGGGTCTCCGCGTGTTTCCAGGAGGGTCCGGAGTCCCCGAGGTCGGCTGCCTGCAAGGCCGCTGTCGGGGCCAGTGGCGCGCAGGCGTTCTACGACTGGAACGCGGTGAACATCGCCAACGCCGCCGGCAAGTCGAAGCAGATCATCCCCGACGGCAAGCTGTGCAGCGCGGGCAACGACAAGTACAAGGGCCTCGATCTGCCGCGCGCCGACTGGCCGGCCGGCAAGCTCGCAGCGGGCCACCACACGTTCCGCTACAAGGGCACCGCCCCGCACAAGGGCTCCTTCGAGCTGTACGTCACGAAGGCCTCGTACGACCCGCGCAAGCCCCTGAAGTGGTCGGACCTGGAGAAGAAGCCCTTCGTCAAGGTCACCGACCCGAAGATGGAGAACGGCGACTACGTCTTCGACGGCCAGGTCCCCGCCCGCTCCGGCCGCCACCTGATCTACTCCATCTGGCAGCGCTCGGATTCCCCCGAGGCGTTCTACACCTGCTCCGACGTCGTGTTCGGCAAGGGCACCGGCGGCTCCGGCGCCGCTCCCGCCCCGGCCGCCTCCGCCCCCTCCGAGCAGGAGATCGCGGCGGGCGCCGACAAGTCCACCGTCGAGCACCACGGCCACGGGGACGCCGACGCCCACACGGGCGCCGGGGCCACCGGGGCGCCCGACGCCGCTCCCGCCGCGGACGAGGCGGCGGGCGACAACCGGCCCGAGGTGAACGGCGGCGCCGACAAGCCGGCCGTCGCGGCGGACGGCGACCTCGCCGAGACCGGCGGCGACAGCACCACCCCGTACATCGCGGTCGGTGGCGCCGCCGCCCTCGCCGTGGGCGCCGCGGCGATGTTCGCCACGACCCGCCGCCGCGCGGCCGGCCGGCACGGCCGCTGAATGATCTAGGAGAGGCAGGTGCTCGGCGTCGCGTGCTGCGGGTCGAGCGCGTTCGCCACCTCGTGGTGGGCGACGCGGTCCAGGATGCCGATCGCCACGTGCTCCGACAGAGCGACGGGGCACAGGTCCTGAAGGGTCACGTTGCGCACGTCGGGGCCGTCCAGGAACTGGGTGCGGTACGGGGTGACCACCTCGTCGTACCTGGTGGCGATGACGGTGTAGCGCACGCCGGGCACCGTGTCCCCGCCCTCGTTGAGCTTGGTCAGGAAGGGTGATCCGGCGACCTGGTCGGCGAGGGCCGGGGTGTTGGTGGTCAGCAGGTCCTCGACGCCGGGGAAGTACGGCAGCAGCTTGGTGAGGCCGAGCAGGGTGGTGCCGTGGTTGTCGGGGGCGAGGCCGATCAGGGCGTTCACCTTCTCGGCGCCGCCGAGGAACTTGAGGTAGTAGCGGGGCATCATGCCGCCCTGCGAGTGGCCGACCAGGTCCGCCTTCCTCGCGCCCGTCGCGGCGAGCACCTTGTCGACGAAGCCGTCGAGCTGCTCGGCCGACTTGTCGATGGGGCCGAGCCCGTTGAAGAGCGGTACGCCCCGCAGCTGGCCGTAGTCCAGGGAGTAGACGCAGTAGCCGCGGTTGACCAGGTAGGGCGCGAGGACGAGCCAGTTGTCGACGGAGTTCCCGAAGGTGCCGTGCACGAGGACGACCGGGCGGGGGTGCGCGGCGGACGGCTTGCAGTCGTAGTCGTTCCAGCCGCGCGAGACGGCCGCCGGCGCCGCGCTGTCGGCGGCCGCCGCGGCCGCGGGGGTGAGGGTGGCCGCGCCCGTGAGGAGCAGGGCGGCGGCGAGCGCGCGCAGCGCGCGTCTCCAGGGCAGCATCGTGTGATCTCCTTGCGGCTCGGGTGAGTTGCGAGGGGGTACGACCTGTGACCCGGATCGACAGGATGCCGTGCTCACGTCAAATTACGCGCCGGTAGATGAAGAGTGAAGCGGCGCGACAGCAAAAGTTTCCAGTGAACACTGGCACGGTCACCGGCCGCCGGGCTCCGGTCCGGGGCGCCCCCGAGAGTAGGTGGTGGCGCGACGAACGGCGTTGCCAGTGGCCCCTTCCGGAAGTGAAATCACTCGTTCGTGTCGCGGCCGGGTCCGGCGCGGGGCTGAGGCCAGGTCACGGTCCGCCTCACGCCGCCAGCGTCCCCGGCACGATCGCGCCGGGCCCGAACTTCTCCCGCGCCCGGTCGGCCACCTCCTCGATCCGGCGGGCCTTGTCGTCCGCCGGGTCGAACGTCAGCTGGTGGGTGGCGCGTTCGGCGGGGCAGATCCCCTCCGCGCGCAGGGACACCGCCCGCACCCGGGCGCGCTGCAGGCCGAGCGTCTCGTACATCCGGTAGGCGGCCGCGGTCAGCGCGGCGGAGTGGGCGGTCGGCTCGGGCAGGGTCCGGCTCCGGGTGATCGTCGCGTAGCCGGTGCGGTCCGCGTACCGCACGGTGAGGGTCAGCGTGCGGCACACCTGGGCCTCCCCGCGCATCCTGACGCCCAGTTCCTCGGCGCCACAGAGCAGGGCACGGCGGTGCCGGAAGGGGTCCAGCTCGTCACGGGGGAAGGACCGTTCGACGGCCGTCGAGCGCGCGGCGGCGTTCGGCACGACCCGGGTGCGGTCGACGCCCCGCGCCTTCTCGCGCAACTCGCGGCCCGCGCGGGCGCCGACGAGCCGCTGCAGGGTGGACAGGGGCGCGGCGCCGACCTTCTCCAGGGTGTCGAGGCCGTACTCGCAGAGGGTGCGGGCGGTGGCGCGGCCGATGCCGGGCAGCTCACCGACCGGCCGGCCCGTGAGGAACTCCCGTACGCCGTCCGCGCCTTCGGGCACCGCGCGGGTGACCCCCGGAGCGGCGCCCCGCGCGGCCATCCGCGCCAGCATCGGCCCGGGGCCCGCGCCGATCGCGCACTCCACCCCGTACAGCGCGAGCGCCCGCACCCGGATCAGCGCGGCAAGATCGACGGCGCCCCGCCGGAAGTACCGTCGCGCGCCGCGCACGTCGACGAGCGCGGCGTCCGGCGGCAGCGCCTCGACCTGCGGGGTGAACTCGCCGAGCAGCGCGATGAGCTGAGGCAGCGCGGCCTCGTACATGGGCGGCAGCAGGAAGCGTACGTAGAGGGTGGTGGTCCCGTCGTTCATCCCGCGCTCCCCTGACTCTGGTGCCACAACTTCCTGCCGACGCCCGCGGCGCCTTCACCCGCCGGGCGCAGATCGGCCCAGGGGTGCATCTCGTACCCGTTGGCCATCCGGATGCGGCGCCCGTCCGCCGGGCCCCGGCCCTCATCGGGTGCGGGCCCTGGCTCCGGATCCGCCAGGCGCGCGGCCACCGCGTCGAGGCCGCCCTCCTTCCGCACCTCCACCAGGTCCGCGAGGTTCCACGCCGCGGCGCCCACCACACTGAGGCTGCGCGGTCCGCGGCGCTGCACCACGCCGCGTACGAGCAGCAGCCAGGAGTGGAAGACGGTGTGCGCGCACCGCTCGTGGGCGTCGTCGAAGAAGGCCAGGTCGACCAGGCCCGTGCCGTCGTCGAGGGTAGTGAAGATGACGCGCTTGCCGGAGCGGATCGGCGGGGTCTGGGTGGCGGCCTTGGCGCCCGCGACCAGGACGGTCGCACCGTGTTCGGCCTCGCGCAGGCGCCGGGCGCTGTACACGCCGAGTTCGTCGAGGAAGCCGCGGTGGTCCGTCATGAGGTGGCGCGAGGAGTCCATGCCGAGGACGCCCAGTTCGGCGCTGAGCCGCTCGGCGTCGTCCAGGTCGGGCAGGCCGGCGGGCGCCGTCCTCCGCCCGCCGGCCAGCGGGAGCTGGGCCCCGGCCGCACCGCGTGCGCCGCGCCGCAGCTCGGCCAGGTGCAGTTGCAGATCGCGACGGTTGGCGCCGAACGCGTCAAGCGCGCCGACCTGTGCGAGCCGTTGCGCGACCGGCTTCGAGGGCCTGGCCCGCTCCCAGAAGTCGACGAGTGAGGCGTAGGGCTGCCCCTCCGCGATCCGCGCGGCCTCGGCCTCGCTGATGCCGTGGACGTCGCTGAGCGCGAGGCGCAGGCCCCACCGGTCCGGAGCCGACTCCGAACCGGACACCAGTTCGATACGGTGGGCGACCGCGGACCGGTTCACGTCCAGCGGAAGGATCGGCACCCCTCTTCGCCGCGCGTCCGCGAGCAGCAGCCGCTTCGGGTACATGCCGGGATCGTGCGTGAGCAACCCCGCGTAGAACGCCGCCGGGTGATGGGCCTTCAGCCAGGCCGACTGGTAGGTGGGCACGGCGAAGGCCACCGCGTGCGCCTTGCAGAAGCCGTACGAACCGAAGGCCTCGACGATCTCCCAGGTGCGGCCGATCGTCTCCGCGTCGTACCCCCTCGCCGCCGCGTGCTGCGCGAACCAGAGGCGGATCCGGCCCTGCGACTCGGGGTCGGAGAGCCCGCGCCGCACCCGGTCCGCCTCGTCGCGTCCGCAGCCGGTCATGATGTTCACGATCTCGATGACCTGCTCGTGGAAGACGACGACGCCGTACGTCTCCTTCAGCGGTCCGGTGAGGTCGGGGTGGGGGTAGCGGACGGGCGCGCGGCCGTGTCTGGCCTCGATGAAGGGCCGCACCATGTCGGCGGCGACAGGTCCTGGCCGGAACAGCGAGATGTCGACCACCAGGTCGTGGAAGGTCTCGGGCTGGAGGCGTCCGACCAGGTCCCGCTGGCCCGGCGACTCGATCTGGAAGCAGCCGAGCGTCTCGGTGGACTTGATGAGCCGGTACGTGGCCGGGTCCCCGGGCGGGACCTGGCGCGGGTCGTCGAGATCCACGGGGACACCGGTGGCCCGCTCGACCTCCGCCGCCGCGTGCGCCATCGCCGACTGCATCCGCACGCCGAGCACGTCCAGCTTGAGCAGGCCGAGGTCCTCGACGTCCTCCTTGTCGAACTGCGACATGGGCAGGCTCTCGCCGCTGGTCGGCACCACGGGGGTGCGGGCGAGCAGCGAGGCGTCGGAGAGCAGCACCCCGCACGGGTGCATGGCGACGCCGCGCGGCAGCGCGTCGAGCGCCTCGACCAGCTCCCACAGCCGGTCCCTGCCCCCCAGTTCCTCGGCGACCTTCCGCAGTTCGGGCAGTTCCTCCAGCGCGGCGCGGGCATCGCGCGCGCGGATGTGCGGGAAGGCCTTGGCGATCCTGTCGATCTCGGCCGGGTCCATGGAGAGGGCGGCGCCCACATCGCGTACGGCATGGCGTACGCGGTAGGTCTCGGGCATGGCGACCGTCGCGACCCGCTCGGTGCCGAAGCGGCCGATGATCGCGCGGTAGACCTCCAGGCGGCGGGCCGACTCGACGTCGATGTCGATGTCCGGCAGGACGTGCCGCCGCTTGGACAGGAACCGCTCCATGAGCAGCCCGTGCTCGACGGGGTCGGCGTGCGCGATGCCGATGAGGTGGTTGACCAGGGAACCCGCGCCGGAGCCGCGCGCCGCGACCCGGATGCCCAGGCCGCGCACGTCGTCGACGACCTGGGCGACGGTCAGGAAGTACGAGGCGTAGCCGTGGTGGTCGATGATGTCCAGCTCGTGGTGCATCCGCTCCCAGTACGCGCGGCGGGAGTCGAGGCCGAGCCTGACCATGCCCGCCGCCGCCCGCGAGGCGAGGACGCGCTGCGCGGTGCGGCGCCCGGCGCCGACCAGGCCCGGCTCGGGGAAGCGCACGGAGCCGATGCCGATGTCGTCCTCGGGGTCGACGAGGCACTCGGCGGCGGTCGCCCGGGTCCGGTCGAGCAGCCGGTGGGCGGTGTCGCGGCGGAACCCCGCCGCCTCGACGACGCGCTCGGCGACGCGCAGCATGTCGTCCGCGCCCTTCAGCCACCGTTCGCCGCTGTCGAGTTCCTTGGTCGGGTCGACGGGGACGAGGCGGCGGGCGGCGTCGAGGACGTCGGCGACGGGCCCCTGGCCCGGGTCGGCGTAGCGCACGGCGTTGCTCAGGACGGGGAGTACGCCCTGCTCCGCGGCGAAGCCGACGGTGCGCGCGGCCAGGCGCAGCGAGCCGGGCCCGGTGCCCTCGCGGCCGTGCCAGACGGACTCAAGGCGCAGCGCGTCGCCGTACCGCTCGCGCCAGGGGGCGAGGAGGCGGGCGGCGCGGTCGGGGCGTCCGGCGGCCAGCGCGCGGCCCACGTCGGAGGCGGGGCCGAGCAGCACGGTCAGGCCCTCGCCGTGGTTCTCCCCCCACGGCAGGACGGGCGGTCCTTCGCCGGAGCGGTGCGCGGCGGTGATCAGCCGGCAGAGCGCGGCCCATCCGGTGGCGCCGTCCCTGGCGAGGTAGGTCACGCGCGGGGCCGACTCGTCGATGAAGGCGCCGCCACGCACGGGGGCCCGCCGTCGCTCGCCCGTGTCCGGGGCGGAGGTGCCCACGGCGAGCCCGGCCCCGAACAACGGCCGCACGCCCGCCCTGGCGCAGGCCTTGGCGAAGCGGACGGCGCCCGCGAGGGTGTCCCGGTCGGTGAGGGCGAGGGCGTCCATGCCCCGTTCGGCGGCGCGCTCGGCGAGCCGCTCCGGGTGCGAGGCGCCGTAGCGCGGGGAGAACCCGGAGACGGTGTGCAGATGCGTGAACCCCGGCACACGCACCTCCTGAAACCCTGAACCGATCCGATCTCACATCCCCGTCTCTCCACCATAGACCAGTTTCGAACTTACGTACGACACGTATGTTCGATTAACGAGCGAGGCCGTCCCGCACCGCCTCCATATCGCCCGTTCGGCCCATCCCACCTGCGAGAACGACCGCGGCCCCCGAGCGTTGAGGCATGAGCTTCGCCGACGAATTCAAGAGCGCCGTCACCCCGCGAGCAGCCCTGCTCGTCATCGGCGTACTCGCCCTGCAGCTGCTGTTCATCGCCTCCTACGTGGGGGCGCTGCACCATCCGAAACCCAAGGATGTCTCCTTCGGAGTCGTCGCCCCGGGGCCCGCGGCCGACCGGACCGCGGACCGGCTGAAGAAGCTCTCCGGCAAGCCCCTCGACCCCCGCGTCCTCAAGGACGAGGCCACGGCCCGCCGCCAGATCATGGACCGCGACATCGACGGTGCCCTGATCGTCGACCCGCAGAGCACGAAGGACACCCTCCTGGTCGCGTCCGGCGGCGGCACCGCGCTCTCCAGGACCCTCACCGAGATCGTCACCAAGGCCGACGCGGCCCAGAAGCGCACGGTGACGGCCGACGACGTGGCCCCCGCATCGGGCCAGGACTTCAACGGCCTCTCGTCCTTCTACCTGGTCGTCGGCTGGTGCGTCGGCGGCTATCTGTGCGCGTCGATCCTCGCGATCAGCGCGGGCTCCCGGGCCGCCAACCTCTCGCGCGCGGTCATCAGGCTCGGCACCATGGCGCTCTACTCGGTCGTCGGCGGACTCGGCGGCGCGGTCATCATCGGACCGATCCTCGGCGCCCTGCCCGGCAGCGTCCTCGGGCTGTGGGGCCTCGGCGCCCTGGTGATCTTCGGGGTCGGCGCGATCACGCTCGCCCTGCAGGCGCTCACCGGGATCGTGGGCATCGGACTCGCCGTCCTGCTCATCGTCATCGGGGGCAACCCGAGCGCGGGCGGCGCCTTCCCGCTGCCGATGCTGCCGCCCTTCTGGCAGGCGATCGGCCCCTGGCTGCCGCCGGGGGCCGGGACCTGGGTGGCCCGCTCCATCGCGTACTTCGAGGGGAACTCGGTCACCCGGGAACTTCTCGTCCTCTCCGCCTGGGCGGTCGTCGGCGTCGTCGTCACCCTCGTCCTGTCCGCCCGCCGGAAGCTCCCCAGCAGCTCGATCGACCTCAGCGGCACGCGCTACGGCAGCGGCATCGGGTGACCTGGGCGCCCACCGCGGTCAGGCACCTCCCCCGCTGCCGTAGTACGCCAGCCGCATGAGCTCCCGCATCTCGTCGATCATCGGCATACGGGGGTTGGCGGGCGCGCACTGATCCGCGTACGCGTTCATCGCCTGCTGCGGCAGGGCCTCGATGAAGGCGGCCTCGTCGACGCCCGCCTCCTGGAAGGACGCGGGGATGCCGCACCTGGCCCGCAGCTCCTCGACCGCACGGGCGTAGGACTCGACCCCCTCCGCCGGGGACGCCGCCGGCAGCCCCAGCATCCGGGCGATCTCCTGGAACCGCTCCGGTGCCCGGTAGACCTCCGCCTTCGGCCACGGCGTCGCCTTGCCGGACAGCGTGCCGTTGTGCCGGATGACGTGCGGCAGGAGCAGCGCGTTGGTGCGGCCGTGGGGGATGTGGAAGGTGTTGCCGAGGGTGTGGGCCATGGCGTGCACCAGGCCGAGGAAGGCGTTGGCGAAGGCCATGCCCGCGACCGTCGAGGCGTTGTGCATCTTCTCGCGCGCCTCGGGGTCCGCGGCCCCGTTCACGACGCACCGTTCCAGGTTCTCGAAGATGAGCCTGACCGCCTGGAGGCAGAGCCCGTCGGTGTAGTCGTTCGCGTACACCGAGACGTACGCCTCGGTGGCGTGGGTCAGCGCGTCGAAGCCGGAGTCGGCGGTGACGTCCGGCGGGAGCCTCATCGGCAGGACCGGGTCGACGATCGCGACGTCCGGGGTGAGCGCGTAGTCGGCGAGGGGGTACTTCTGGGCGGCCGCCGGGTCGGAGATGACCGCGAAGGGGGTGACCTCGCTGCCCGTGCCCGAGGTGGTCGGGACGGCCACCATCCGCGCCTTCGCGCCGAGGCCGGGGAACCTGAAGGGGCGCTTGCGGATGTCGAAGAACTTCTCCTTGGTGTCCGCGAACTCGATCTCCGGGTGCTCGTACATCAGCCACATGATCTTCGCCGCGTCCATCGGCGAGCCGCCGCCGAGCCCGATGATCGTGTCGGGGCGGAAGTCCCGCATCAGCGCGGCGCCGGCCCGTACCGTCGCGAGCTCCGGGTTGGGTTCGACGTCGTCGATGACCTGGACGGTGACGGCCTCGGGGCGGGCCGCGAGGATGTCGTTCACGCGGGCGACGAAGCCGAGCTCCGACATCGTCCGGTCCGTCACGATCGAGACGCGCCTGATGCCCTCCATCTCCCCGAGGTACCGCAGGGAGTTGCGCTCGAAGTAGATCTTCTGCGGGACCTTGAACCACTGCATGTTGTTGTTGCGCCGTCCGATCCGCTTGATGTTGAGCAGGTTGACCGCGGAGACGTTGTCGGACACGGAGTTGTGTCCGTAGCTGCCGCAGCCGAGGGTGAGCGAGGGCAGGAAGGAGTTGTAGACGTCACCGATGCCGCCGAAGGTGGCGGGCGCGTTGACGATGACGCGGACCGCCTTGACGCGCTTGCCGAACTCCTCGGCGAGTTCCTCGTCCTCGGTGTGGATGGCGGCGCTGTGCCCGAGCCCGTGGAACTCGACCATCCGAGCCGACAGTTCGAGGCCGTGCTCGGTGGTGTCGGCCTTCAGGGCGGCCAGGACCGGGGAGAGCTTCTCGCGGGTGAGCGGCTCGCCCTCGCCGACCTCCGCGCACTCGGCGATGATGACGGAGGTGCCCTCGGGCACGGCGAACCCGGCCTGTTCGGCTATCCACCGCGGGGACCTGCCGACGACGTCCGCGTTGAGCTTCGCACCCGAGCAGTTCTCGGCGTAGGCCGTCGTACCGAAGAGGAACTCCTCCAGCTTGGTCTTCTCGGCCGCCGTGACGACGTACGCGCCGAGCCGCTCGAACTCCGCGAGCCCCTCGGCGTAGATCTCCGCGTCGAGGATGACGGCCTGCTCCGAGGCGCAGATCATGCCGTGGTCGAAGGCCTTGGAGAGCACGATGTCGTGAACGGCCCGCCGCAGCCTGCCGCTTCGGGTGACGTACGCGGGTACGTTGCCCGCGCCGACGCCGAGCGCGGGCTTGCCGCAGGAGTAGGCGGCCCTGACCATCGCGTTGCCGCCGGTGGCGAGGATCGTGGAGACGCCCTCGTGGTGCATCAGCAGCCCGGTGGCCTCCATCGAGGGCTCCTCGACCCACTGCACGCAGTCCTCGGGGGCGCCCGCCTCGACCGCGGCGTCCCGCACGACGCGGGCGGCCTCGGCGGAGCAGCGCTGGGCGCTCGGGTGGAAGGCGAAGATGATCGGGTTGCGGGTCTTCAGGGCGATGAGCGCCTTGAAGACGGTCGTCGAAGTCGGGTTGGTCACCGGGGTCATCGCGCAGACGACGCCGACCGGTTCGGCGATCTCGGTGACGCCGTTCAGCTCGTCGCGGGAGACGACGCCCGCGGTCTTCAGGCCGCGCATCGAATTGACGACGTGCTCGCAGGCGAAGAGGTTCTTGACCGCCTTGTCCTCGAAGAGGCCCCGGCCGGTCTCCTCGACCGCCTGCCGCGCCAGTTCCCCGTGCCGGCTCAGCGCGGCGAGAGAAGCCTTCTTGACGATGTGATCGACCTGTTCCTGGTCGTACGTCCCGAACCGGCCGAGCGCGGTGAGCGCCCTCTCGACCAGTCCGTCCACCATCTCCTTGGCCTGCATGGCGGTTACTCCTTCTCCGAGTCCGTGGAGCCTCTTCTCCACGCATCCGATTCCACACCCGCGGACATCCGCCCCCGCCCCGAAAAGGTCCTGGGCCGCCGGGCACAAGGTCCCTGCGGAGCATCGCCTGCGACCGCCCGGACCCGTCGTGAACTGCGGGAACACAGGAGGACTTTGGCCCCTTGCTCTCTTGTGAAAACTTTCACAAGAAATGCGCGAAAGAGTCCCGCCCCGGTTTCCGGGACGGGACTCGAACGGGGCTCAGGCCCTCCGGCCGAGGTCAGCCGATCTCCGCTCCATAGGCGCTCAGCGCCTCCGGCACCGGCTGGAAGAACGTCTCCCCGCCCGATGAGCAGTCGCCGCTGCCGCCCGAGGTGAGGCCCAGCGCGGTGTCACCGGCGAAGAGCGCGCCGCCGCTGTCACCGGGCTCGGCGCAGACGGTGGTCTGGATCAGCCCGTCGACCTGGCCCTCCTGGTAGTTCACCGTGGCGTCGAGCGCGGTGACCTCGCCGTCGTGGACCTGGGTGGTGCTGCCGCTGCGCGTCACCTTCTGGCCGACCGTGGCGTCACCGGCCTTGCTGATCGCCTGGGTGCCGCCGTAGAGGTTCACCTCGCTCGGGTGCGGGGTGTCCGCCGTGTACTTCACGAGGGCGTAGTCGTTGCCGGGGAAGCTCGACTCCTGCGTGGCACCGATCTCCGCGCCGCCCTGCGAGTCGGACCAGCTCTTGACCGCGTTGCCGCAGTGGCCCGCCGTCAGGAAGTAGGGCTCGCCGCCCTTGACGACGTTGAAGCCGAGCGAGCAGCGCGCGCCGCTCCCCCAGATCGCGTCGCCGCCGGCGATGAAGGCCTTGTACTCGCCCTTGCTCCGCTTGAGTTCGGCCTTGCCGCCGAGCTTCTCCACGATCGCGCCGACCTTGTCGAGCGCGGCGCCCTTGACGGTGCGGTCCGCCGTGACGACCACCTTGTTGGCCGCCGGGTCCATCACCCAGGAGGTGCCGGGCACGGCCGCCTCGTCGTCGAGCGTCGCGCGGGCGCTCTTCAGCTCGGCCAGGGAGTTCTCGACGATTCTGGCCTTGCCGCCCGCCGACTCGACGGCGTCCGCCGCGCTCTTGTCCAGTACGTTCACGACGAGGGCCTTGGCCTTGGCGTCGTAGTACGTTCCCGCGGCGTCCGCGCCGAGGTCCTTGCCCAGGGACGAGGCGAGCTTTCCGGCCTTCGCCACCGAGAGGGTGTCCGGCGTGGGGGCCGGGTCGTGCTCGCTCGCGTTCGCAGTCTGGAAGGTGATGCCCGCGGCGACCAGCGCGGCGATGCCCGCGCCTGTCACGACGGCACGCCGCTTGGGTATGCGTCGGTGCTTCAAAGCTCACGACCTCCTGTGGGGGGAACGACCCGCCCGGCGTGGGGGCCTGACGGGTCGGGAAGGCTGGTGCGACATGGCGCTGCCGAGCCAAAGAAGCCGCGTCCATGTCAACTGGCCCGGCCCACTATCCCGACGCCGTCCGGTAGCACACAAGGTCTACTTCAGGACGCGCGCGCGACACGGCCGCACGCCCCCCGGCCCACCCCACGGGGTCGTACCGCCACGTCGGTTCCCGTTGCAAACACCGCGTGCGAGGAGCGGTCGTCAGCCCGTGAGGACTAGTCCTGTCCGGTTCTCGCCCCTCAGGAGAGCTTCGGCTCTCCGGCTTCCGCCTCCCGCACTCCGGATTCCGGCAGCTTCACGGGCTCCGCGTGCGGCGGCTGTTGGGGCTGGGCCTGCGGCTGTGGAGGCTGAGCCTGCGGTTGCGGTTGCTGCTGCGGTAGGGCCTGCTGGGCCCGCTCCAGGAAGCGGAGCAGTTCCACCGGGAAGGGCAGGACGAGGGTGGAGTTCTTCTCGGCGGCGACGGCCACCACGGTCTGCAGCAGCCGCAGTTGGAGCGCGGCCGGCTCCTCGGACATCTCGTGGGCGGCCTCGGCGAGCTTCTTGGAGGCCTGGAGTTCGGCGTCGGCGTTGATGACCCGGGCGCGCCGCTCGCGGTCGGCCTCGGCCTGGCGGGCCATCGAGCGCTTCATCGTCTCGGGCAGCGAGACGTCCTTGATCTCGACGCGGTCGATCTGCACGCCCCAGCCGATGGCCGGGGAGTCGATCATCAGCTCAAGGCCCTGGTTGAGCTTCTCGCGGTTGGACAGCAGATCGTCCAGATCGCTCTTGCCGATGATCGAGCGCAGCGACGTCTGCGCCATCTGCGAGACCGCGAAGCGGTAGTCCTCCACCTGCACGACCGCCTCGGCCGCGTCGACCACCCTGAAGTAGATGACCGCGTCCACCCGGACCGTGACGTTGTCGCGCGTGATGCCGTCCTGCGCGGGCACCGGCATCGTCACGATCTGCATGTTGACCTTGCGGAGCCGGTCCACGAGAGGCACGACCAGGGTGAGACCCGGGCCGCGCACGGAGTGCTGGAGCTTGCCGAGGCGGAGCACCACGCCTCGCTCGTACTGTTTGACGACGCGCGCCGCCGCCATCACGTAGACCACCCCGACCGACCCGAGGGCCGCTCCCACCGCCACCAGCTCCTCGACCATGCCGGCTCCCAGGGTCCGAATTGGGCGTGTTGGGTGTCCGCTTCGAAGGTAACCCCGTGACGGGCACAAAGGGAGGGGGCGGTGAAAGGCGGTGGTGGCTTCCGGCCGGGCAGGGGTGAGCCCCCGCCCGGTGTCCGGACGGGGGCTCATCCACTGACGGCCGCGGAACTCAGTAGACGCTGACGTTGTACGCGCGCAGCGCCTCGGTGACCGGCTGGAAGAAGGTCGTGCCGCCCGAGGAGCAGTTGCCGCTGCCGCCGGAGGTCAGACCGAGCGCCGTGGAGCCCGCGTACAGCGGACCGCCGCTGTCGCCGGGCTCGGCGCAGACCGTGGTCTTGATCAGGCCGTAGACGATGTCACCGCCGCCGTAGTTGACGGTCTGGTTCAGCGCGGTGACCCGGCCGCTGTGGATGCCGGTCGTGGAGCCGCGCCGGGTGACGTTCTGCCCGACGGTGGGGTCGGCTGCGCCGGTGATGTCCTGGCTGCCCACGGTGCCGGACTTGGTGATCGAGTTGTTGGTGTAGCGGACGATGCCGTAGTCGTTGGTCGGGAAGCTGGAGCCCGACGTGGTGCCGAGCACGGTGGTCTTCGCCGAGTTCGACCACCAGGTGGTCGCGCCGTCGGTGCAGTGCCCGGCGGTCAGGAAGTAGTAGGCGCCCGCGCTGTTGCGCACGTTGAAGCCGAGCGAGCAGCGCCAGCTGGTCGCGTAGATGGGGTCGCCGCCGGAGATGTACTTCTGGAGCGTGCCCGCGGTGCGCTCGATCTTCAGGGCGCCGGCGTTGCTCCCGGCCGCGGCCTTCAGCCTGGCGATCTCGGCGCGGGAGACCGTGCTGTCGGCGGTGACGACGACCTGCTTCGTCTTCGCGTCGACGCCCCAGGCGGTGCCCGCGACATCGGCGCCGAGCACGGCGTCACTGGCCTGTTCCAGCTGTGACGCGCTGAAGGTCTCCGTGCCGTCCTGCGCGTTGGCCGCGGGGACGGCGAGCGCTCCGGCGGCCACGAGTCCGGTGGCCACGGCGAGCAGGCGGGCGTGTCTCGCTATGCCGCTGTGGGGGGTGGTGCGCTTGATCCTCACGTTGTTCCTCCCGAGGGAAGTCAGTGGGTCTTTGCGGGTTGAAGACCCGTGAGGCGCAGCCAAAGAGCAAGCCCGGATTCCGGATACGCCGTGCTCCTGACAAGCGCTGCTCGGGAGTATTGGCGGCGGGCACGACCCGCACAAGGGCGCCTTTCGGCCGCCGACCGATCAGTACACGCCGAACGGCCCCGGTGCTCCCCTACCTGTCGTACGTCACCGGGGCACCGCCCTTGTCCGGCTGCGTAGTGCGCCCTCCGGCTCCGGCGCCTCAGCGGTCGCGGAGGTTCCGCTCCCCCGCCGCGACCTCGGTGACCAGGGTGTTGCCCGGCGGCGGGAAGGGGCAGATGAAGTGGTCGGCGAAGGCGCACGGGGGCAGCAGCGCGCGGTTGAAGTCGACCGTGGTGCGGCCGTCCGCGTCGGGCGCGGCGGGCCGCAGGAAGCGGAAGCGGTAGCTGGACGTTCCGCTCGTGGCGTCCGCGAAGACGGCCCAGAGCGAGCCGCCGGCCTCCACGCTCACCTGGAGGGTGTGCTCGACGCCCCCGAGGCGGAAGGAGAGTTCGCCGTCGAGGCCGAGGCCGCGCTCCTTACCGTCCGCGTTGCCGACCATGACGGTGCGGTCCTCGCCGTACGGGGTGAAGCGCCCGGGCACCGCCCAGCGGGCGTCGTACGCGGTGACCTCGATGCCCCGGAAGACCTGGCGCGCGGTGGCGTCCGGGTCGAAGTCGCGCACCGCCCAGAGGCCTTCGCGCCGCATGACGACGAGGCGGCGCCTGCCGTGCGCGACGCGGGCCCCGGGGACCGGACCGCTCTCGACGTCCAGCCGGACCTCGCCGGTCAGGGGCCGGCCGTCGACGGTGAGGCCGGCGTCGGGGCCCGCCGTCAGGACGAGGGCGTCGGGCGTCCCGGTCCAGCGCCCTGGGATGCCCGGCAGGTGCCCGTCGGGATGGTCCGCGAGCCAGTGCGTGCCGGTGAGGGAGAGCGGCCCGTAGGGGGCCGACACCGTCTCCGTCCGCTGCTCGTGCCAGTGCTTCCACTCCTGCGCGGCGGCCGCGGCCCCGTCGTCGAAGGCGTTGCCGGTGTGCTCGGTGCTCATGCCGGTCAACCTTTCCACATCCGTCGGCGTGGCCCGGCTCAGGCGGGACCGGTCAGAGTCCGCAGTCGCAGCAGGAGCAGCACTCGCAGCATTCACAGCACCCGCCGTCGCAGTTGCAGTCGCAGTCGTTGCAGCAGCCCTCGCGCCGCTTGCGCGACCAGGGGCCCTCGTAGTGGTCGGCGCAGCACACCTTGCAGGTGCAGCAGAGGCCGATGGCGACGGCGCAGCCCGCCCAGAAGCCGCGCTTGCCGGGCTTCGGCGGCTGCGGGTCGAAGGCGGGCCCGCCACCGAAGCCACCAGGGCCACCGGGGCCACCGGGGCCACCGGGGCCACCAGGACCGCCCTGCCCGGGACCGCCGGGCCCACCGGGTGCGCCGCCCCCGTAAGGGTTGCCGTCCCCGTAAGGGTTGCCGCCCCCGTAGGGGTTCTGCGACCCGTACGGCCCATCGGCGGGAGGCCCGTACGCGCCGCCCTGCTGCGGTGCCCCGTACGCACCGCCCTGATGCGCCGTCACCTGATGTGTGTGTCCGCACGCTTCGGTGCCGAAGGCCCGGTCGACCGACCTGGACAGCTCGTGCGCGAGGAGCATGTGCGCCAGCTTGCCGTCGGTGAACTCGGCGTCGCGCAGTGCGAGCCGGATGCCGTGCAGCGCGTCGTCGGCCAGGCGCCGCGCCTCGGTCAGGGGCGTACCGGTCGCGGTGAGCGGGTTCCAGGCGCCCGACGCGGCGTCAGCTTCCCTGTCCTCCACGGCGTCGAGGAGGTGGGCGAGGCGCCCGAAGAGCCGGCCCGCCTCGGCGAGCGGCGCCGCGTTGCCGGGCCGCCCGGCGAGCACGGCGGTGTGCGCGAAGGCCGCGGCGGTCGCGGTCTCGGTCGGCTCGGTGACGGTGAGCAGCGAGGTGCCGGGCCCCGCCAAGGCCTCGATGCCGGCCTGCCGTTCGACGGCGTCGACCAGGACCGCGGTGTCGAACCCCACATCGGCGCCGGTCCGCGCGCCCGCCCGGTCCCAGCCCCGGGCCACCCGCCGGGCGGCGACGGCCACCGGCCTGCGCGCCAGGACCCCGTCCCCGTCGACGACGTGGTCCCTGACCTTCGCCGACGCGAGCACCAGCGAGACGGCGGCGGCGAGCCGCGCCCCCTCGCCCCGGGCGACGGACGCGGTCCGCATGCCCCGCAGCGGACAGGGCCCCGCGGTGCGCCGCCACCCGGTGGACCGCTCGGCCTGAGCCTCCGTCAGGACCGAGATGATGAGGCCGTCGTAGTTGGTGACGACACGGGCGAACTGACCGTGGTCGCTGCGCAGCGCGAGGCAGAGGCCGCACAGATGCGCCATCCACTGCGTCTTGAGCCCCTCCCCGAGGCGATGGCTGCAGGGCCTGACGATTCCGAACAAGACGACTCCCCCGAGTGGCCCGAAGCGATCAACTCCGCGCATCGTAGCGACGGCCCCGTTCACCCGTACGCACGGGCCGTCACCCATACGCCGTGAAGAATCATATTTCACTCACAGTCAGCAGCCGTACACGGGACGGCCCTTGGAGCGCACCGCACATCGGCGTGTTGACTCTGCACCAGTACCGTCACGAAAACCCCGCGCGGCGACTATCCACTTGGCGCATCATCCGCATCATGGACGACGATAGGGATGCGGAATCCAGGGAAACCGCTGTGAGAGGAGGCGTCCATGGGATCGGTGCGCAAGGCGAGTGCTTGGCTTGGCCTCGTCGACGACGACAACAACGAGCGTTACTACGACGACGGCTACGAAGACGACCGGGCTGAGGGGCCCGACCAGCCGGAGGCCTGGGTCACCGACCCGCGGGCGCGGGTGGCGACCGAGGCGGCGGCTGAGGAGGACCGCCGGATCGGGACCGTGACGCCGGACAGCTTCCGGGACGCGCGCGCCATCGGCGAGCTCTTCCGGGACGGCGTCCCGGTCATCATGAACCTCACGTCCATGGAGCCCACCGATGCCAAGCGTGTCGTCGACTTCGCCGCGGGCCTCACCTTCGGCCTGCGCGGTTCGATCGAGCGGGTGGCGACGCGGGTCTTCCTGCTCACCCCCGCCGACACGCAGATCGTCGGCGAGGCCAAGAGCCGCCTCTCCGACGGCTTCTTCAACCAGAGCTAGGGGCAGGGCCGCTCACCGGAGGCACGAAGGAACGAACCGGCTCACCGGAAGGCATCGAGACCGGTGAGCGCCTTGCCCAGTACCAGTTGATGCATCTCGGCAGTGCCCTCGTAGGTGAGCACCGACTCGAGGTTCGTCGCGTGCCGCATGACGGGGTATTCGAGCGAGATCCCGTTGGCGCCCAGGATCGTCCTGGCCGTGCGGCAGATCTCGATCGCCTCCCGCGCGTTGTTGAGCTTGCCGAAGCTGATCTGTTCGGGACGGAGCCGGCCCGCGTCCAGCCGCCGCCCGAGGTGGTGGGCGAGCAGGATGCCCTTGTGCAGTTCGACCGCCATGTCGGCGAGCTTGGCCTGGGTCAGCTGGAAGCCGCCGATCGGCCGGCCGAACTGCTCGCGGCTCTTCGCGTACTCCACGGCCGCCTCGAAGGAGGAGCGGGCCGCGCCCATGGCTCCCCAGACGATGCCGTAGCGGGCGTGGGAGAGACAGCTCAGCGGCCCCTTGAGCCCGGTGGCCTCGGGCAGCACGGCGTCCGCGGGCAGCCGCACCTCGTCAAGGACCAGCTCACTGGTGACGCTCGCGCGCAGCGACCACTTGTGCTTGATCTCGGGCGCCGAGAAGCCCCGTACGTCGGTCGGGACGACGAATCCCCTGATGCCGTCGTCGGTCCGGGCCCACACCACGGCGACCCCGGCCACCGACCCGTTGGTGATCCACATCTTGCGCCCGGTGAGGATCCAGTCCGTCCCGTCCTTCTTGGCGTGCGTCCGCATGGACGCCGGGTCGGAGCCGTGGTCCGGCTCGGTCAGGCCGAAGCAGCCGATGATCTCGCCGGCGGCCATGCCCGGCAGCCAGCGCTGCTTCTGCTCCTCGGAGCCGAAGCGGTGGATGGCGTACATGGCGAGGGAGCCCTGCACGGAGACGAGGGAGCGGATGCCGGAGTCGGCGGCCTCAAGCTCCAGGCAGGCCAGCCCGTACTGCACGGCGGTGGC
Source organism: Streptomyces sp. NPDC058284 (assembly GCF_042881135.1). Taxonomy (NCBI): domain Bacteria; kingdom Bacillati; phylum Actinomycetota; class Actinomycetes; order Kitasatosporales; family Streptomycetaceae; genus Streptomyces; species Streptomyces sp. NPDC058284. The sequence continues at coordinate 47,024 of NZ_JBHVYE010000016.1, read as the reverse complement.
GCCCGCGCAGCCGTACCCCTCCAGGGACATGCCGAGGGCCCCGATGGAGCCGAGCTCCCGCGCCAGTTCCCGGATGCCGGGCAGCTCGCCCCGCTCGTACCAGTCGGCGATGTGCGGCAGGACCCGGTCGGTCGCCCAGGTGCGGACGGTGTCCCGGATGGCGAGGTCCTCGGGGTCGAGGAGGTCGTCGATGCCGAGGAGGTCGGCGGGGTCGAGGGGCGGCAGAGGGGTGCGGGCACGGGCACTTGCGGACATGCGGGCCTCCGGCGACACAAAACTAGCGGTGATAGTCAACTATGGCTCGCGCCGACGTTACGACGCAGTGTCCCGCACGTCCAGAGCTTCCCGGCCCGCCGTCAGGGGCGCGGTGACCGGCGCGCCGACGGCTCTCAGGGGCGCGAGGAACCGCGCACCCAGCCACGAGTCACCCGCAGCGGAAAAGAAGCCGAGCCCGCCCAGGGGCGCGGTGACCGGCGCGCCGACGGCTCTCAGGGGCGCGGGGAACCGCGCACCCAGCCACAAATCACCCGCAGCCGGAGAAGAAGCCGGGCCCGCCCAGGGGCGCGGGGAACCGCGTACCCAGCCACGAATCACCCGCACCCAAAGACCCCGCCGAAAGGTTCACGCATCCACAGACGACGACCCCGCCCCGACCCGCGCCGGGTCACGAGGCGAAGGCACCCCCCGCTGCGCCCCCCGCTCAGGCCGCCCCGCAGGGGCCGGCCCCCCGCACTCCATCCCCCGCGGCAGCCTCAGCGCCGCCACCGCCCCGAGCAGCAACAGCCCCGCGCTGACCAGCAACGTCACATGCAGCCCGTGCACGAAGGAGTCCCGCGCCGCGCTCCGCAGCGCGTCCCCCGCCCCGCCGCCGAGCCGCGAGGCGACCTCGTACGCCTCGCCGAGCGAGTGGCTCGCCGCGGCGCTGTCCGCCGCCGGCACCCCGTTCACCGAGGAGAGCCCCGGCGCGTACGCCGCGTTCATGACGCTGCCGAGCAGCGCGATGCCGATGCCCGCGCCGAGCTGGTAGGAGGTCTCGCCGATCGCCGCGGCGCCGCCCGCCTGGTCCTGCGGGGCCTCGCTCAGCATCGACTCGTACGCGCCGAAGAGCGTGGTCTCCAGGCCGAAGCCGAGCAGCACGAAGCCGCCGAGGAGCAGCGCGTCGTTGGCGTGGGCGCCCATGCCGGTGAGCAGCACCACGGCGAAGGCGGTGAGGCAGAAGCCTGCGCAGACCATCGTGCGCGGGCCGAGACCGCCGAGCAGCTTGGATCCGGCGAGGCCCGCGGTCATCGCGGCGATGGTGAGAGGGAGGAGACGCAGCCCGGTCTCCAGCGGGGTGAGGCCGAGGACCAGCTGCAGATACTGCGCGGCGATCAGTTCGAGGCCGACGAGGGCGAGCATGGCGAGGACGATGCAGCCGACCGACGTGCTGAACGCGGGCCGCGCGAACATCGACAGGTCGACCAGGGGGTACCGGCGCCTGCGCTGCCTGCGGACGAAGCCCGCGAGGAGCGCGCCGCCCACGGCGAGGGAAGTGAGGGTGGTGGGGCCGAGCGGCGACTCGCCGCCGCCGAGCCGCTTGACGCCGAGGACGACGCCGAAGAGTCCGCTCGCGGCCATCAGCGCGCCGACCACGTCCCAGGGCCCGTTCCTTTCGCCGGTCGACTCGGGCAGCAGCCAGCGCCCGACGGGCAGGCTGACCAGCATCAGCGGGATGTTTATGAGGAAGACCGAGCCCCACCAGAAGTGTTCGAGGAGGAACCCGCCGAGCAGCGGGCCGACGGCCGCGCCGACCGCGGCCACCGCGCTCCAGAGCCCGATGGCGACGGCCCGCTCGCGCCGGTCGGGGAAGACCTGGCGCAGGATCGACAGGGTGGCGGGCATGATCATCGCGCCGCCGACGCCGAGCAGCGCCCGGGCCGCGATGAGGACCTGCGCGTTGTCCGCGAGGGCGGCGATCGCCGAGGCGACGCCGAAGAGGGCGTATCCGAGGAGGAGGACGCGTCTGCGGCCGACGCGGTCGCCGAGCGTGCCGAAGAGGATGAGGAGCGCGGCGCAGACCAGTGGATAGATGTCGACGATCCACAGGAGTTCGATGGCGCCGGGCTTGAGGTCCTCGGTGACCGCGGGCACCGCGACGTGCAGCACGGTGGCGTCGACGGCGACGAGCAGCAGGCTGACGCAGAGGACGACGAGCACGACCCAGCGGTTGGTCCCCGCGCAGGACCCGGGTCCCCGGCGGCTCCGCGGTGCCGCGGCCGTGGTCGTCCCGGACATGTGCGTACCTCCCAGTGGTCCCTCGCGTCGGCGGCGGGCGGGATTGCGTACTCCCTGCTCCGGCGGCGCAGACATCGGCGAGTGAGCCGTCAGAGTACGCGAGTCCACGCGAGGGGCGCGTGGTGGACCTCTCATGGTTGTACGGATGTGCTGTGGCATGCGCCACGCCGCGGCCCGCCGCCGTGCCCCGCCGGAGTGGCCGGCTCCCCCGACGGCCGATAATCGAGCCCGTGACCGATCTTGAGCTACGCCCCTCGCCGCCCCCGGCGGGCCACGTGCTGCGCCGTGCGGTGCCCGCGCTCCTCGTGTACGCCGGGGTGCGCGCGCTGGGTCTCGCGGTGCTCGCGGTGTGGGGCGCGGCGGCGGGCAGGAGTCCGCACACGCTGCTCGCCGCCCGCTGGGACTCGCTCTGGTACACCCGCGTCGCCGAGCACGGCTACGGCTGGCAGGTGACGCTGCCGAACGGCGACGTCCACTCGAACCTCGCGTTCTTCCCGCTGCTGCCCTGGCTCGAACGGCTCGTCTCCGCGATCGGTCCCCTGTCGTACGCCGACGCGGGTCTCGTGGTGAGCTGGCTCGCCTCGCTCTTCGCGGCCGCGGGGATCTTCGCGGTCGCCGAGCGCGTCCACGGGCGCCGGGCCGGGATCTGCGCGGTCGCGCTCTGGGCGGTGCTGCCGGTCGGCATCGTGCAGTCGATGGCGTACAGCGAGTCGCTGTTCACGGCCCTCGCCGCCTGGTCGCTGTACGCGGTGCTCAGGGACCGGTGGGTGACGGCGGGCGTGCTCGCCTCCCTCGCCGGTCTGACGCGGCCGGTGGGCGCCGCGGTGGTGGCCGCGATCTGGGTGGCGGCGGCCGTACGGATCCACCGCGAGCGGCGGGCCGGTCCGCGCATGGTCCTCGGCGTGGTCCTGGCCCCGCTCGGCGCCGCGGCCTATGTGCTGTGGGTCGGCCACCGCACCGGGGGCGGCCTTTTCGGCTACCTCGACGTCCAGGCGGGCTGGGGCAACGGCTTCGACTTCGGCTACGCCTTCGCACGCTTCATCGGGGAGAAGTTCACCTCCGTCCCCGGCGCCCTCGCCGGTCTCGGCCTCATCGCCGGTGTCGCCCTGGTGGTCTGGCTCTACGTCCTCGGCGTGCGGGGGAAGCAGCCGCTGCCGCTGCTCGTCTACTGCGGGACCGTCGTCGCGCTCGCGCTCTGCGCGGCCGGATACTTCGGCTCGAAGCCACGGCTCCTGATGCCCGCCTTCCCGCTGCTGCTGCCCGTGGCGGTGGCGCTGGCCCGGCTGCGTACGTCCAGGTCGGCGCTGATCCTCGGCTGCGTCGCCGTGGCGAGCGCGGTCTACGGGGCGTTCTGGCTGCACGGCTCGGGGCCGCCCTGATCACGTCATGATCATTTCCGCGGCCCTCCGGTGATCGGACGGGAAATTCCACACCAGGTCCCGGTGAACGAATTCATAAGGCCCATAAAACAGCATCGGAAATGATCAACGAATTAGGTAAGGGCGTCGGCGGGGATTAAAGAAACCCCGGGAATAAGCCACGTCCTGAGATCAATCCCACATCACATCGTCATCACAAAGACACTGATTCGGCCTAGTGCCGCACTCACCCGCTGTAACGTCGATTGGGTGCGTACCGAACGAAACCTCACCCGTCTTGACCGGGTCTTCGCCCGGCTTGACCGTGAGCCGGAACGACCGACCCACCTCGATGTGCCGAGGATGAGCCGGCACAGGGTCGTGCTCTTCAGCGCGACCCTGGCCTTCTACCTCGCCATCGTCGTCGCCGTGCTCGCCACCTCGTGGCTGGTGCGGTTCGACTGGCAGGTCATGTTCTTCCGGCCCTACCAGCAGTGGCCGGAGATCCACGCCTTCCTCGACTACTGGGTCGTCCTCGGCCAGCGCGGTCCGACCGCCGTCATGGTCGCGGCCTGGCTCGGCTGGCGCTCCTGGCGGCAGCACACGCTGCGCCCGCTCCTGATGTTCGGTGCCGCACTGCTCCTGCTCAACGTCACCGTCGGCGCCGCCAAGCTCGGCATGGGCCGCCTCGGCCCGCACTACGCCACCGTGATCGGCTCGAACGAGATGTGGCTCGGCGGCGATATATTCCCCTCGGGCCACACCGCCAACGCCGTGGTGACCTGGGGAATCCTGGCCTACCTCGCCTCCACCCCGCGCACCCGCCGCTATCTGTCGGCCCTCTCCGCGGTGGTCTCCCTGAGCGTCGGCCTCACCACCGTCTACCTCGGTACGCACTGGCTGAGCGATGTCTTCCTCGGCTGGGCGGCCGGTCTGCTCATCCTGCTCGCGCTGCCCTGGTGCGAAACCACGATCGCCCGCGTCGAGGCCACGATCTTCAGCCTCCGCGACGCCTGGCGCGCCCGCCGCACCGGCGTCATCACGGTGCCCGGACCGCAGCCCACCCCCGTCGGTGCCCCCGCGATGGTCCCGCAGCGCACGGGGACCGACGATCCGCCCGTGCGTGAGCCCGTCGGCGCCGCCCGCGCCGCGCGGCCCGCTGCCTATCTGGCGCCCGGCCCGCACACCGCCCGCTCCGAGCGGACCCCGGTCACCCCGGCCGGCAGCCGCCGCCCGCCGGGCTCCGACCGCGCCTCCCGCGCCACTCCGTCGGCCCGCCCGGTGGCGGGCGGCTGACCCCACGGACAGCGGGGGCGGTACGCACAGCCCATCCCCCGCACCGCGAAGGCCCCGGTTCCTCATCGGAACCGGGGCCTTCGTCGTGGGCCGCGCGGGCCCGCTCAGCCTTTCCAGGAGCGGGTCACGACGCCTTCCTCGACCTCGAAGTTGAGCCGCCCCTCCAGGTACTCCATGGTGATGACCGTGCCCGGCGGCAGCGATCTGACAGTGGACCAGCCCTGCTCGCGCGCCTGGCGCTCGGCGTCGTCGGCCGGGAGGCCCACGTAGTGGTCGGGGCTGTCCTCGGGCTCTGCGGGAGGGGTCGGGATAGGTGCCATGCGGCCCACGTTAGGCGGCGCGGCACCGGCGGGGAAGGCCGGGCGGCGGACACCATGCGTCACCGGTACCTCTCCGGTCACGCTTTTGTCACAGGATCAGCACGCGCGTTTCGGTCGAACTCCGTCACACGTATGGGCGGTTCCGTACTTGTACCGGCGTAATTCAGCGATGTCTTCGAGTCACTCGGGAGCAGACTTCGACAGCTACGGATAAACCCTCGCCGAATAACACCACGGACCCTTTACGAGCCCTCCGCAATTCCGAATACCGGACGCCGTACGGGATGTGACGAGGCGTGATGGAATTCCCGATTCCGGCTTGTTCGGCCGCATGCGGGGCGCCTGGAGTCGGCGCGTACGCCCCCTGTCGGAGCCGGGACGACACGAGCATCATGGCGTGGGCCCGGAGAGGCTCCGGGCAGGCCCAGTACGCGATGGCGAAGGGGCGACCGATGGGGACCGAGACGGCGAGCGTGACCGAACGACCGGTGCGGGACCGGCGTCCCGGCCGGATCATCGTGGACTGGCTGACCACCACGGACCACAAGAAGATCGGCCACCTCTACCTGATCACCTCGTTCGTCTTCTTCCTGCTCGCCGGCGTGCTCGCCCTGCTGATGCGGGCCGAACTGGCCCGGCCGGGGCTGCAGCTGATGACCAACCAGGAGTTCAACCAGGCCTTCACCATGCACGGCACGATCATGCTGCTGCTCTTCGCGACGCCCACGTTCGCGGGGTTCGCCAACGAGATCATGCCGCTGCAGATCGGCTCGCCCGACGTCGCCTTCCCGCGGCTCAACATGCTCTCCTACTGGCTGTTCCTCTTCGGCGGCCTGATGGTGATCGGCTCGCTGTTCGTGCCGAGCGGGCCCGCCGGGTTCGGCTGGTTCGCGTACGCCCCGCTCAACAGCCTGGAGCGGTCACCGGGCATCGGCGCCGACCTGTGGATCATGGGACTCGCGCTCTCCGGCTTCGGCACGATCCTCGGCTCGGTCAACTTCCTGACCACCATCATCGGGATGCGGGCGCCGGGCATGACGATGTTCCGGATGCCCGTCTTCACCTGGAACGTGCTGTTCACCTCGATCCTGGTGCTCATCGCGTTCCCCGTGCTCGCCGCCGCGCTGCTCGTCCTGGAGGCCGACCGGCGCTTCCACTCGCTGGTCTTCGCGCCGGAGAACGGCGGTGCGCTGCTGTGGCAGCACCTCTTCTGGTTCTTCGGGCATCCCGAGGTCTACATCATCGCGCTGCCGTTCTTCGGCATCATCTCCGAGATCATCCCGGTCTTCAGCCGGAAGCCGATCTTCGGCTATCTGCCGCTGATCGGCGCGACGATGGCCATCACCGGCCTGTCCGTCGTCGTGTGGGCGCACCACATGTTCGCCACCGGCGCGGTCCTGCTGCCCTTCTTCTCCTTCGTGTCCTTCCTCATCGCGGTCCCGACGGGCGTGAAGTTCTTCAACTGGACGGGCACGATGCTCAAGGGCTCGCTGTCCTTCGAGACACCCATGCTGTGGGCGGTCGGCTTCCTCGTGAGCTTCCTCTTCGGCGGCCTCACCGGGGTCATCCTCGCCTCGCCGCCGCTGGACTTCCACGTCACCGACACGTACTTCGTCGTCGCGCACTTCCACTACGTCGTGTTCGGCACCGTCGTCTTCGCCACCTTCGGCGGCTTCTACTTCTGGTGGCCGAAGCTGACGGGCAAGATGCTCGACGAACGGCTCGGGAAGATCCACTTCTGGACGCTCTTCGTGGGCTTCCACACGACGTTCCTTGTCCAGCACTGGCTGGGCGCCGAGGGCATGCCGCGCCGCTACGCCGACTACCTGGCGGCGGACGGCTTCACGGTGCTCAACACCATCTCGTCCATCGGCGCGTTCCTGCTCGGCATGTCCACCCTGCCGTTCCTCTACAACATCTGGAAGACGGCCAAGTACGGCAGGAAGGTCGAGGTCGACGACCCGTGGGGCTTCGGCCGCTCCCTCGAGTGGGCGACGTCCTGCCCGCCCCCGCGCCACAACTTCGTCACGCTGCCCCGGATCCGCTCGGAGTCCCCGGCGTTCGACCTGCACCATCCCGAGTACGCGGCGTACGCGGCGCCGGGCGTGGACCGGGTGCCCGCGGATCCGCAGACGGAGCACCCCGGTCCAGGGCCCGGCTCAGGAGGTCCCTCGACGACCTGACCCGGTCGGCGAGCTCCGCGGGCTCGACGATCTCGAATTCGATGCCCATGAACAGCACGTGGAAGACCATCACGTCCAGGCTCGCCGCCCCGGTGCGCAGCAGGCAGGTCCCCTCGGTCTCGGCCTCGAGGACGCCGTCGGCCGGCCCGATCCGCTGTGCCGCCTCCTCCATCGGAACGAGGAGGCGGACCACCGCCCGTGCGGCGTACGCCCGCGTGGAGACGCCCTTGGCGACGTACGCGGCGAGGTCGTCGGCCGGCGGGGTGCGCTGGGCGAAGCGCGGCCCGTGCGGCGGCCTCGGTTCGATGCGGTCCGCGCGGAACGTACGCCAGTCGTCGCGGTCCAGGTCCCAGGCCACGAGGTACCAGCGGCGCTCGGTGCACACCAGGCGGTAGGGCTCGACGGTCCTGCGCGTCGCACTGCCCGAGTGGTCCCGGTAGTCGAAGCGCAGCCGCTCCGAGTCCCGGCACAGGTCGGCGAGTTCGGTGAGCACCGCCGGGTCGACGCCCTGCGGCTGCGGGGCGCGCAGCATGGGCACGGTGAACGCGTTCAGGGCGCCCACGCGGCGGCGCAGCCGGTTCGGCAGCACCTGTTCGAGCTTGGAGAGCGCGCGGACCGAACTCTCGCCGATGCCCTCGACGCCCTGCCCCGCGGCGGTGCGCAGGCCGACGGCGACCGCGACCGCCTCGTCGTCGTCCAGGAGCAGCGGCGGCAGCTCGGCCCCCGCGCCGAGCTGGTAGCCGCCGCCGGTGCCGGGGCTGGCGTTGACCGGGTAGCCGAGCTCACGCAGCCGGTCCACGTCGCGCCGGACCGTGCGCGGGGTGACGCCGAGCCGGTCGGCGAGGGCCGCGCCGGACCATTCGCGGTGCGCCTGCAGCAGGGAGAGCAGGCGGAGCAGTCGTGCGGAGGTCTCCAACATGGAGGTGATTGTGCCGGGGCTATGACACAGGCTCAGGCCGAGGACAGCCCCGGTCCGCGGTGTCAGCGCTCCGGCCCGGCCTCCGATGCGCCGCGCGCCCCGCGGACCAGTACCGACAGGTCGTTGTCTGTCGTGTAGTACGGGCCCGCCTCGACCGCGCCGTCCGCCGTCGCGACGCTCACCACGGGGTAGGTGAAGATCGCCTTCTTGTCCGGGACGTCGTCGAGGATCCGGGCCAGGCGCACCCGGGGGCCGCCCTCGCCGGCCGGGAGCAGCCACAGGTCCCAGGGCCCGGATCCGCTTCCGGCGAGCGGGCCGTACGGCAGGGTGACGGTGAACTCCGCCTCCTTGGTGGCGGTGTCGGCCCGGTGGACGGTGTCCGGCTGCTCGCGCCGGACGGCCTCGACGTACGCGGTGTCGGAGAGCTCGGTGCCGTAGACCCGGCCGTGCACGGTCAGGGCGGTACTGGAGATCTCGATCTCGCCGGCCTCGGCGTGCGGCGCGCGCAGCCAGCTGCGCACCGAGAGGTTGCCCTGCTTCGTCGCGTACGGGATGCGCACCGCGACATGGCCCCGGCTGCCGCTGGGCGCGCGGTCGACCAGCGAGCGCAGGTCGTTCACGCCCGGCATCAGACGGCGCAGCTCACCACCGGCGACCTGCGCGTACGCGTTCCAGCGGCCCTCGGCGAGCTCGACGCTGCTGGGCAGCGCGGCCCGCAGCCGGCCGTCGGCCGAAGGGGAGAGCGGCAGGCGCACGTAGTCCTCGGCGGAGTCGGCGTCGCGGCGGCGGAGCAGCAGGTGCGCCTCGTCCGCGCCGGACCCGCCGGGGTCCGTGACGTCGAAGGTCAGGCCTCCTGCGGAGTCGGCGATGCAGTCGGCGCGCGGCGCGTCGGGCGCCTGGCCGTCGTCCCCGGCGTGCGATGCCGCCTGCGAGGCGGTCAAGGCCGTCATGCGGTCGATCCCTTCGTCTGTACCCGGCCGAGATCCCGCACCGCGTACGCGCCCCCGAGCAGCGCGCCGCGCGTACGGTGCAGGGAGCCGCGCATCCGGCCCCCGAGCGAGCCCCCGCGGGCGAGCATCCCGGAGAACATCGCGTCGTAGCGGTCGGCGATGCGCTGGGGGTCGAAGCGCTCGGAGTCCTGGAGCGCCGCGCCCGCCATCTGCCGCCGCAGCGAGTCGTTGTTGATCAGTTCGAGCAGTCCGCCCGCGATGGCGTCGGCGTTGCCCGTCTCGACGAGCCGTCCGTCGACGCCGTTGTCGATGATCTCGCCGGGGCCGTGCGGGCAGTCGGTGGCGACCACCGGCAGACCGCAGCGCATGGCCTCGACGATCGTCATGCCGAAGGACTCCAGGCTGGAGGTGACCGCGGCGATGGAGCCCTTGGCCCACTCGGGCTCTATGGGGTGGGCGGGGCCCATGAGGAACACGTGGTTGTACAGGCCGAGTTCGTCGATCAGGGCCCGCAGCTTGTCCTTCTGCTTGCCGCCGCCGTAGATCCGCAGCCGCCAGTCGGGGCGCTCGCGGCGCACCTTGTCGAAGGCCCTGATCAGCAGGTCGTACCGCTTGACGGGGGCGAGCCGGCCTGCCGCGACGACCCACTTGTGGGTGCCGTCGGCGGGCTCGATGCCGGGCGCGGGCACCGGGTTCGGCACCGCCTGGACGTGCACGCCGGGCAGCCGCATCTTGCGGGTGTACGCGCGGGCGTCGGCCTCGGTCGTCGTGGTCAGGACGTCCAGGCGCGGGTAGACGCTGCGCAGTTGGCGGCGGAGCTCCTTGGAGTGGCTGTCGAGCGTGAGGTGCTCCTGGCCCACCCGCAGCGGGCCGCGCGCGGTCTGGCGGGCGATGTGCACGTTGATGCCGGGCCGGGTGCCGACGACGACGTCCGCGTCGAGGGCCGCGAGGTGGCCGGCGATCCGCCGGTCGGTCAGGGCGCTGTACTGCTGGTAGCGGCCCTCGGCGCTGGGGAAGGTCCGGGCGGGGCGCAGGTGCTCGGGGTCCTCGCCCTCGTAGCCCGGTGTGTCCTTGCGCAGGTCGACGAGGTGGCTGAGCCGCACGCGCTGGTCAGGCGCGAAGACGGGCACGTCGCGGTGCCGGAAGACGGACACGATCTCGACGTCATGCTGCTGGGCCAGCGTGTTCGCCAAGTTGTACGTCGTCCGGATCGTCCCTCCGATCCCGTACGCGTTGTGAATCAGGAAAGAGATATGCATGCGTCCCCGTATTCCGCGCTTCCATGCGGACAGTCCCCCTCGTCCGCCTACCACAGGGTTAGACGGGGATTCCTGGCCAAGGGTTGGGTTTCCTCACCATCCTGTTCCCGAACAGATGCCTGATCGGTAGCCAGGGATGGGAACCTTTTAGCGAAACGACGCATCAAGGCTGGTAGGAGAGCTGGGGGACGTCAAAGCAGTTGGTGGTCATTTCGCCGCCTTGGGTGACCCAGCCGTGCCCATCTTGCCAGCGGACCACCGACATGCACGTCCGACGCGACCTGGGCGGCTCCGATCGGTGGGCGAAGACCACCGGCACAAGGAGCCCCCGCGCGGAGTACGGCTCGTTCCGTTCCATGAAGCGGTCCACGCACCCGCGCGTCACGTCACCGCCCGCGCTCAGGCAGGACCGCGCGGCGTCGGTGAACCACATGGCGGCGGCCCAGCCCTCCAGCTGCCACTGGGAGAGCGCCCGGCCCTTCGTGGCCGCGCGGAACTCGCGCACGGCCGGGTGGCCGGTGTCCTCGTAGTTCCTGCTCGAAGCGGTGGCCCACAGCGCGTTGCGGCAGCGGGGCGCGTCCTTGTAGTCGTCGCCGACGGACGAGGTCCAGTTCTGCACGTTGGTGACCTTGGCGGTGACCTTCGCGCCGACGTCGTCCATCGCTGCGCACAGCCGGGCGTTGCCGTGCGTGTCCATCGCGTCGAAGACGAGGTCGGCGCCCTGCTCCTTGAGGTCGGCCGCGGCGGCGCGGAAGTTGGGCAGCGCGAAGTCGAGCTGTTCCGTGACCACCTTGTATCCCTCGGCCTTCAGGCCCCGGGTGACGAGCCGGGCGTACGCGGCGGAGGCGGCCTGGTTGTAGGAGACGACGGCGGCGGTCCTGGCGCCCTGCTCGCGCTTGAAGTAGCGGTAGACCTCGGTCCCGCCGTACAGCCTGCCGTCCCAGCCCGGTTTCCCGTGGCGCGGGGCGAGGCTGCCGTAGATCCCGTACAGATGCGGATACGTCTCGTACGCCGCTCCGATGGGCTGCCCGCCGATGTCGGGCACGCCCGCGCGGGAGACCCGGGCCGCGCCCGCGTAGTCCAGGGAGGCCGTGGCCACCAGGGCGACGACCCGCTGCTCCTCGACCAGCCGGTGCACGCAGTCGTTGTTGCCGACCCCGCTGCCGCCGTCGTCGCAGGTGCGCACCTCGACCCGGCGGCCCGCGAGGCCGCCGCGCGCGTTCAGCCGGTCGAAGTAGGCCTTGGCGCCGTCCCGCGGCCCGGTGAACGCGGCGCCGCCGACCGGGCTGGTCGCGCTGGTGATGACGCCGACCCTGACCGGCGCTCCCCCGGCGGCGGGGGCGGGCACCGTGCCGCGCCCCTCGAAGTCGCTCTCGGGCAGCCGGCTCCCGCAGGCCGCGCCCGCCATCAGGAGTACGAGGGCGAGCAGCGCCTCAGCAGCCCGGGGCGGGCGACGCATTGCCGCTCAGCTTCACCAGGGCGCAGAGGGTCTTGACGGAGACCTTCCAGGTGCCGTCCTCGTCGACGGCCGTGCCGGAGGCGTCGGGCAGCGCGGTGGCGCCCTTCAGCGTCAGCGCGTACGTCACCTCCGCCTCGGTGGCCGAGCCGAACTCGACCTTGCCCACCTTCGCGGCGACCTGCCCGCCCCGCTTGTCGCCACTGAAGCTCTTGAGGACCGGGCGCATCGCGGCGCCGTTCTCCAGGACGGCCTCCTTGTCCTTCATGGACACCTCGGGGTCGAAGAACTTCTCCCAGTTCGCGCGGATCTCGTCCTCGGCGGCCTTCGGATCGGCGGGCGCGGACGCGGTGTCCCCGGCCGGTTCCTGCGACCTGCGCGCGGACGACTTCTGCACGGACGGCTCGGGTGGTGTGGCATCGCCGCCGCCCCCGCTGTCGTCACCGCAGGCCACGGCGGCCGGGACGATCAGCAGGACCGAGGCGGCAGCCAGCGCCGCGCTCCGCACCCTCCCCCGCCCGCGGGGTGTCCCCTGCCTTGGGCTGCTCCCGAGAACCATCTGGCTCACCACCGGGTGTCGGTCCGGGCCTTCTCGGCCCGGAGCTTTCAGGGTCGGCTCGTAGAGGGCATAGTGCAAGCCATCGGCTGACATGGACAGCCCACCGACGTGACTGATGTGACCGACGACGTGTCCCAGGGGGGGCTCGATGCGGGCGGCTCGGACAGCTCGGACGGACGGTGCGCCGGGCCCGGCCCGCCCGCGCGGCGCGCACCCCGTGGTGTGGGCGGCCTGCGCGGCGCTCGCCACCGGCGCGGTGCTCTGCGTGATCGGCTGGTACGGCGTCTCCGGGGAGCGCTTCGCCGAGCGGCAGTTGCCCTACCTCGCGTCCTGCACGGTGCCGGGCGCCGCGCTGATCGTCGCGGGCGCGGTGCTGCTCACCCACGGCAGGAGCGTCTTGGCGGCCGCGCGCGTGGAGGAGTTGTACGGCCTGCTGGTCACGGTGGAACCCGCGGCCCCCGGCGAGCGGGCGAAGGCCCCCGCGGCGACCGGCGGCACGCTCCTCACGGTCCCCGGCGGAACGCTCTGGCACCGCGCGGACTGCCCCCTGGTCGCGGGGAAGCCGACGGCGGCCCCTGCCGACGCCACGGTCCTCGCGGCGGACGCCCTGGCCCCCTGCCCGATCTGCGAACCCCCGCGCCCCCCGGAACCGGACGCCCCGCCGCACGCCCCGCCCGACACGCCCGAGCCCGCCCCGGAGCCCTGACCCGGTGGCGTCCCTGAGCTACGACCTCACGCTGGCCGGGCTCTCGGTCGGCAGCGCCGCCGCCCTCACCGGCACCGGCCTGATCGTCACGTACCGCGCGACCGGCGTCCTCAACTTCGCGCACGGCGCGATCGCGATGCTCTGCGCCTTCGTCCTGCGCCAGCTGGCCGTCGGCTGGCACTGGCCGCTCCCGCTGGCCGCCGCGTGCACGCTGCTGCTCGTCGCGCCGGGGACCGGCCTGCTCCTGGAACGCGTGGTCTTCCGCCCGCTCGCGGTCCAGGAGCAAGGGTCCCCCGGGGGCGACCCGGCGCGGACGCTGGTCGCCTCCATCGGCGTCTTCGTCCTGCTCGTCGGCGCGGCGGCCCTCCTGTGGGGTACCGGCGCCCGGGACGACGCGCCCGTCCTCCTCTCCGCCGAACCCTGGGCGCAGCTGGGCACCGCCGTCGCCCTCGCCGCGGCGGTGGGGGCGGCGACGCGCTTCACCCGCTTCGGCGGCGAACTGCGGGCCGTGGTCGACCACCGCGGCCTCGCCGTGCTCTGCGGCATCGACGCGGACCGGGTGGCCGCGGCGGGCTGGGCCTTCGGCTCCTTCACGGCGGGCCTCACCGGTGTCCTGCTCGCCCCCTACGTACGTCTCGACCCGTACGGGATGCCTCTCCTGGTCATGGAGGTGGTGGCCGTCGCGGTGGCGGCCGGCATGCGCAGCCTGCCCGTCGCCGTGGCGGTCGCCCTCGGCCTCGGCGTGGCGCAGAGCCAGCTGACCCGCCTGCACCCCGGCGGCCTTCAGGAGCAGCTCCTGCAGACGGCGGGCGCGAACCTCTTCGTGATAGCCCTGCTGGTCGCGGCGTTGGCCCTGCCGGGCATCGGCGCCAAGGACGCGCTCCCCCGCACCGCGGAGGACCGCGTTCCGACGCCGCCGGGCGTGTGGATCGTGGCGGCGGTGCTCTTCCTCCTCCCGTTCGGCTTCGCGGGCCCGGACCTGACGACCGCCGTCCAGGTCCCGGCGCTGGCGGTGATCCTCCTCTCGCTCGTGGTCGTCACCGGCAGAGGAGGCCAGATCTCCCTGGGCCAGGCGGCGTACGCGGGCCTCGGGGCGCTCTTCACCGCCCTGCTCGCGGCGGGCCGCTTCCCCGGCCTGCCCGCTCTTCCGCACCTCCCGGCCCTGGCGGTGGCGGTCCTCCTGGTGGCGCCCCTGGGACTGCTCACCGGATGGCCCGCGATCAGCAGGCACGGCCTCGCCCTCGCCCTCGCGACGTTCGCGGTCGGTGTGGGGGTCAGCCGCTTCGTCTTCACCCAGCCGTACGCCACGTCGGGCCTGACCCTCGGCCGTCCCGCGGGCTTCGCGGACGACCGCGCGTACTACCTGCTCGAACTCGTCCTACTGGCCGGGGCGTTGCTCACGGCCTCCGCGTTGCGCCGGGGCCGTACGGGGCGCGCCCTCGCGGCGATGCGGGACCACGAGGCGGGCGCGGCGGCCGCCGGGGTACGGGTCCCGGCCCTGAAACTCGCCGCGTTCGTCACCGGGGCGGCGCTCGCGGCACTCGGCGGCGGCATGCTCGCGCTCGGCCAGCGCGCGTTCGACGCCGGGGCGTACGACCCGGTACGCGGACTCCTCTGGTTCGCCGCCGTGGTGGTCCTCGGCTCGGACAGCCTCATCGGGGCCCTGGCGGCGGCGGCCCTGCTCGTCGGCCTGGACGCGGGGACGCGCGGCGGCGTGGCGGCGGCCCTGATCGGCCTCCTCGCGGTCCTCGTCGGCCGCTTCCCGGGCGGCCCGTACGAGGCGCTGCGTGCGGCCGCCCGGCGATTCCGCCGCACCCCGCGTCTGACGCGTGCGGGCAGGAGGGCGCGGGCGGTCCTCGCGAGTGCCCCTGCCGGGGGCGGATGCCCGCCCGCCCCCGGCAGCAGTGCTCCGGACACCGTGCCACCCCCTCGCCCCGCCCACCCGGAGCGTCCCCACCCCGGCACCACTCCAGCCCCCCGCCCCACCCGACCCGAGCACGCCCGCCCCAGCACCGCCCTGACGGCCCACCACCTCACCGTCGCCTACGACGGCTTCACCGCCCTCGACGACGTGACCCTCGCCGTCCCGCCCGGCCGGATCACCGCCGTGGTCGGCCCCAACGGCGCGGGCAAGAGCACTCTCTTCCACTGTCTGGCCGGCACCCTGCGCCCCGTGTCCGGCCGCATCACCCTCGGAACCCGCGACCTCACCGCGCTGTCCGCGCACGCCCGCACCCGGACCGGCACGGCCCGCACCTTTCAGCAGCTGGCGGTGTTCCCCTCGCTGACGGTCGCGGAGAACGTCCAGGTCGGCGCGGAGCAGACGCCCCGGCGCACCCCGCACTCGACCGCCCGCGCCCTGCGTCTGCTCGACCTGACCGGCCTGCGCGCGCACCCGGCGGCAGGCCTCCCCACCGGCGCCCTGCGCCGGACCGAGCTGGCCAGGGCCCTCGCGGGCGATCCGCACACCCTGCTCCTCGACGAGCCGGCCGCGGGCCTCGACGAGTCCGAGGTGCGGGCGCTCGCCGTCCTGTTGCGGGCCCTCGCGGCCGACGGCATGGCGCTCCTGGTGGTCGAGCACGACCTCGACCTGGTGGCGGGCCTCGCCGACACCGTGCACGTGATGGCCGCGGGACGCATCGTCGCCTCGGGCCCGGCGGACCGGGTCCTGAAGGAGGCGCGCTGACATGCGCGGCGTCGAACTGCGCGGCGCCCGCGTCCGCTACGGCCCCCTGGAAGCCCTGCACGGCGTCACCCTCGCCGCCCCCGCCGGCGCCGTCACCGTCCTCCTCGGCCGCAACGGCGCCGGCCGCACCACGGCCCTGCGCGCCCTGGCGGGCACGGTCGCCCTGACCGCGGGCGCGGTCCTCCGCGACGGCCGGGACATCACGCGCCAGGCGGCGCACGAGCGGGCCGCGCGGGGACTGTGCTTCGTGCCGGACCGCCAGGCGGTGTTCGCCTCCCTCACCGTCGCCGAGAACCTCTCACTCGCGCGCCCGGCGGGAGGCTTCGCCCGGGCGCTCGACGCCTACCCCGAGCTGCGCCCTCTGCTGGCCCGCCGTGCGGGCACGCTCTCGGGCGGTGAGCAGCGCATGCTCGCGCTGTCCCGCGCCCTGCTCTCGGACGCCGGGGTGATCCTCGCCGACGAACCGACGCAAGGCATGTCGCCCGCCGTCGCGAGCAGGACGTACGCGCTTCTGGCGGGCTCGGCGGCCTGTGTGGTCCTGGCCGAGCAGCGGCTGCCGCCGGCCCTTCGCGCGGGCGCGGGCCGGACGGCAGTCGTGCACGAACTGCGGCGGGGCGCGGTGGTGTTCAGCGGGGAGCCGGAAGAGCTCAGAGCCTGTCTTTGAACCCCCGCCCGGTCGCCGTACCGCCCGGGATGACCAGGGCGGTGCCCACGGCGAGCAGGTCGGGGCGGCCCCCGACCACGTCGCGGTTGGCCTCGTACAAGGTCTGCCAGCCGCCCGGCAGGGCGTACCCGCGGGCGATCGAGCTCAGGGTCTCGCCCGCCTTCACCTGGTGGGCGGGGCGGGCGGACCGCTCTGTCCTGAGCTTCTTGGAGCAGGCGGGCCAGGCCCCCCAGCCCTGGGCCTGCACGACCTTCTTGGCCACCTTGATCTGCTCCTCCCTGGTGGCGAGATCGGCGCGCGGCGCGTATTTGAGCCCGCCGTACGCCTCCCAGGTGGGCTGGTAGAACTGCAACCCGCCGTAGTAGCCGTTGCCGGTGTTGGTGTCCCACCGGCCGTTGCTCTCGCACTCGGCGAGGCAGTGCCACGGCCCCTTGTCCGCCGAGCAGTCGGACACCGCGGAGGCGGCGCCCGGCGTCGACGGTGGGGCGGCGGACGCGGCGGCGGGCGGCAGTGCCATCGCCGCCAGGGCCGCGCCGACGACCAGGGACAGGGGCCGGAGACGCTTGGTCAGCTTCGGATGCATCGGGTCACGCTAGGCAGCTCCGCGACGGGCCCCGGTCGTGCCGCGCCGCGCCGCGGAGCCCACCCCACCCGGTCGGACTATCAGCAGGTCAGACCGTGAGCCGCTGACCCGGCACGATCACGTCCGGGTCGCCGCCGATGACCTGCCGGTTGGCGGCGTACAGCCGCTGCCAGCCGGTTCCGTGCCGGGCCGCGATGCGGCTGAGGGTGTCTCCCTGCCGGACGGTGTAGTTCCCGGGGGTGCCGCGCGAGGCCCCCCGGTCGGAGCGGTACGGGGCCGTGCCGGGCTGCTGCCCGACGGCCCTGGGCGCCGGTTTGGCGGCCTTCGGCACCGGCGTCGCGGCGGACGGGGCGCCGCCGTAGGCGCCTGCCCGGGCCGCGCAGGTGGGCCAGGCGCCCCAGCCCTGGGCGCGCTGGACCCTGGCGGCGACGGCGATCTGCTGCGCCTTCGACGCTCTGTCGGCGGTCGGCGCGTAGGCCCCGCCGCCGTACGCACGCCACGTACCGGCGGAGAACTGCAGCCCGCCGTAGTAGCCGTTGCCCGTGTTGATCTGCCAGTTTCCGCCGCTCTCGCACCGTGCGATGCGGTCCCACACTCCGCTGTCCGCCGCACCGGCCTGGCCGGTCGCGGCAAGCAGGCCCAGCGGAGCCAGGAGTGCGGCCCCTCCGATCACTGCCATGGTGCGCGTGTTCCTGGGACGTGCGGACATGAATATCCCTCTCGAAGGACCCGGGCTCCCCCTGGCCGTACGGGCCCCCTCGCGCATCCGGCGTCCGGGGTCCCGGCGGTCCCGCCTCCGGTGTCGGTGATGGTGCCGTCCGACGCGACCGGTGGCGTACCCGAGCGGTGCTCGCTGCACACGGCCGTGGAATGTAGGAGCCTTCTCGACCCGCCATCAACCAAGCCCTTGTCGTTCCAGGCCAGTTGAGTGTTACCCGAGGTAGCAACCAGTTCCGGACACCCACTTCTTCGGCCAATATCGCCATTTAGCCGTCAGCCGGACGCTCACCCTGTGACTCAGGTCACCGCACCAACTTCCGTGTCCCCGGCACCTGTTGGCGCGGAGTGACGGATTCCGCCGCTCCGTTGACCCTCCGTCGCGGATGGTTCGATTCCGTTCCCCTTCGCGCGTGACCTGCGCCACTGATCCACCGTTGTCTCCTTATGAGCCGGGCACGGTCCGGCTCGCCACACCCTCCCCATGCACCCCAGATGACGATCCCGAGGAGCCACCCGTGCCGCGCATGCTCGACGTCAGCGACGACGTACGCGCCGAGATCGGCGACGAAGAAGCCGACCGGCTGCTCGCCGGAGACAACACCCCGGGCAGCTACGACTGCACGTCCTGCCGCACCCCGGGCGACGCCGAACAGGAGCGCACCAGCACGGTCCTGTTCGTCGGTGACGAGACGGCCGTGCTCGCCTTCGCCCACGCCACCTGCCTGCCTTCCCAGATCGTCACGGTGACCGAGGAGCAGTTGCAGGGCGCCGTGCGGTCGATCACCGGCGACGACGGCGGGGCACCGGGCGGCGCGGCGCCGAACCAGGCCGTGCTCGGCGTGACCAGCGGTCTCGTCCTGATCGACGGCGAGCTGCGCCCCGCGCTCGTCGTCGAACCGGCCGGTGCCATCGCCCGCCCCGGCGCCGCGCCGGGCGGCGGGGACGACTTCCTGACGCTCCTGGTCGAGCAGGGCTTCATGCCGGCCGCCTCGCTCGACTCCGTACCGCCCCCGCTGCCCGGCTGGTCGGTGCTGCTCGCGATGGGCCAGCTGCACGCCATCCTCCAGCCCGGCACCGGCGGCGGCTCCCCCGTCGCCTGGTGGCAGGCGCACCACCCGCTCCAGGTCACCGAGGACTGGCGGACCGCGGCCAACAAGACGCAGACCGTGCTGCTCTTCGCGGCGCCCGCGGGCTCCATCGGCCGGCAGCCGCGCGAGGACATGCTGCGGGACGCGCTTGACAGGGCGGCGACCCACGGCCGGCTCGTCGCGGCCTCGATGCCGCTCGCCGGAACCTGAGCGTCGGTCGGCGCCGACGGTGGCCGCCGGGGGCCGAACGCGCCGGTCACACTGGTGCGGGAGCGGGAAAGCGGCGCGGCCCCCGCATCCGCGGGGCGCCGGTTTCGTTGGCACAGACGTGCACACATACGACCCCTCCCGCCCCCGGCCGGCGTACCAGAGCCCCATCCCCTCCATGCGCACGGCGCAGGAATCGACGGACAGCCACTCGGCCACCCCCATCTACGACACGCTCTACTCGGAGTACCGCAGGGCCTTCCGGGCGCTGCCGGGCGACCGGAGCGGCGAGGAGGATATGGGGTTCATCGCCTTCGGTACGGGGTCGTACGGCTTCCAGCACCGGGGCGACGGGCGGTACGACTCCCGTCACGACCAGCGCTACGGCTCCTACGGCCACTTCCAGGTGGCCCGCTACGGCCAGCACGAGTACCACCCCACGGGCCACCACCAGTTCCCCGCGGCCCTGCCGCCGGGCCCGCCCCGCGAGCACTGAGCGGGTACGCCGCACGGACCAATGCCCGGCCTCCCACGAAGGGGGCCGGGCATTGGTCCGTGCTGGTGCTGCCTGCTACTTCTTGCGGCCCCGCTTCTCGCGCACTCGCACCGAGATGTGGATCGGCGTGCCCTCGAAGCCGAACTCCTCGCGAAGACGGCGCTCCAGGAAGCGGCGGTAGCCCGCCTCGATGAAGCCGGAGGCGAAGAAGACGAACCGCGGCGGCTTGGTGCCCGCCTGCGTGCCGAAGAGGATGCGGGGCTGCTTGCCGCCGCGCACGGGGTGCGGGTGGGAGGCGACGATCTCACCGAGGAAGGCGTTCAGACGCCCGGTCGGCACGCGCGTCTCCCAGCCGTCGAGCGCCGCCTCGATCGCCGGGACGAGCTTCTCCATGTGGCGTCCGGTGGCCGCCGAGACGTTGACGCGCGGCGCCCAGGCGACCTGCGCGAGCTCGGTCTCGATCTCCCGCTCCAGGTAGTAGCGGCGCTCCTCGTCGAGGGTGTCCCACTTGTTGTACGCGACGACGATCGCGCGGCCCGCCTCGACGGCCATCGTCACGATCCGCTGGTCCTGGACCGAGATGGTCTCGGAGGCGTCGATGAGGATCACCGCGACCTCCGCCTTCTCGACGGCGGCGGCGGTGCGCAGCGAGGCGTAGTAGTCGGCGCCCTGCTGGAGGTGGACGCGCTTGCGGATGCCCGCCGTGTCGACGAACTTCCACGTCACGCCGCCGAGCTCGATCAGCTCGTCGACGGGGTCGCGGGTGGTGCCCGCCTGTTCGTTGACGACCACGCGGTCGTCGTTCGCCACCTTGTTGAGCAGCGAGGACTTGCCGACGTTCGGGCGGCCGATGAGCGCGATGCGGCGGGGGCCGCCGATGGCCGTGCCGAAGGTCTGCGCGGGCGCCTCGGGCAGCGCATCGAGGACGGCGTCCAGCATGTCGCCGGTGCCGCGGCCGTGCAGCGCGGAGATGGGGTGCGGCTCGCCGAGGCCGAGGGACCACAGCGCGGTGGCGTCGGCCTCGCCGGAGGGGCCGTCGACCTTGTTGGCGCAGAGCACGACGGGCTTGCCCGCCTTGCGGAGCAGGCGTACGACGGCCTCGTCGGTGTCGGTGGCGCCGACGGTGGCGTCCACGACGAAGACCACGGCGTCGGCGGCCTCGATGGCGTACTCCGCCTGGGCGGCGACGGAGGCGTCGATGCCGAGCACGTCCTGCTCCCAGCCGCCGGTGTCGACGAGCTTGAAACGGCGGCCCGCCCACTCGGCCTCATAGGTGACGCGGTCGCGGGTCACGCCGGGGCGGTCCTCCACGACGGCCTCGCGGCGGCCGATGATGCGGTTCACCAGGGTCGACTTGCCGACATTGGGGCGGCCGATGACGGCGAGGACGGGCAGCGGGCCCTGGCCCGCCTCCTCAATGGCGCCCTCGACGTCCTCGACGTCGAAGCCCTCTTCGGCGGCGAGCTCCATGAACTGCGCGTACTCGGCGTCGCCGAGCGCCCCGTGGTCGTGGTCGGCGAAACCGTCGCCCTCGGGCTGGATCTGGTCGCTCATGAAGTCCGTACCTCGTCGTTCATCGTGGTGATCGGTGCAGCGGCCCGTGTGTCGGACCGGGGCACTACTGGATAAGTCTCGCTCAGCGCCCGGTCAGGCGCCTGGCGTTTTCCAGGTGGGCGGCGAGCCGCTCCTGGATGCGCACGGTCGCCTCGTCCAGCGCCTTGCGCGTACGCCGCCCGCTGCCGTCGCCCGCCTCGAACGGGTCGCCGAAGACGACGTCGACCCTGCTGCGCAGCGGGGGCAGCTGCTTTATCAACCGTCCGGCGCGCTCGGTGCTTCCCAGCACCGCGACCGGGACGATCGGGGCGCCGGAGCGCACCGCGAAGTACGCGAGCCCGGACCGCAGCGACGCGAAGTCGCCCTCCCCCCGGGTGCCCTCGGGGAAGATCCCCAGGACGCCGCCCTGCTCCAGGACGCCGAGGGCCCGGGTGATGGCCGTCCGGTCGGCGACCGAGCGGTCCACCTCGACCTGGCCGATCGCGTGCAGGAAGGAGCCGAGCGGGCCGATGAACGCTTCCTTCTTGATCAGGAAGTGCGTGGGCCGGGGCGCGACGCCCATGACCATCGGTCCGTCGACGTTGTGCGAGTGGTTGACGGCCAGGATCACGGGGCCGGTGGCGGGCACCCGCCAGGAGCCGAGCACCCGCGGCTTGAACAGGCCGTACATGAGGCCGACGCCGATGCGGCGGCCGACCTCGGCCCCGCGCTCGCCGGCGCCCCGCGCGGCGGGAGCCTCGCTCACTTCGCGGCCCGCTTCTCCTCGACGAGGGTGACCACGCACTCGATGACCTGCTGGAGCGTGAGTTCGGTGGTGTCGACCTCGACCGCGTCGTCGGCCTTGGCCAGCGGGGACGTCTTGCGGCTCGAGTCGGCCGCGTCCCGCTTGACCAGCGCCTCCTGGGTCGCCTTGACGTCGGCGCCCTTCAGCTCGCCGGAGCGGCGGGCGGCGCGCGCCTCGGGCGACGCGGTGAGGAAGATCTTCAGGTCGGCGCCGGGCAGCACGGTCGTACCGATGTCACGGCCCTCGACGACGATGCCCTTCTCGGCCGAATCCGCGATCCAGCGCTGCAGCTCGGTGATCCGGGTGCGCACCTCGGGGACGGCGCTGACGGCGCTGACCTTGGAGGTGACCTCGGCGGTGCGGATCGGCCCCGCCACGTCCGTGCCGTCGACCGTGATGGTCGGGCCGAGCGGGTCGGTGCCGGAGACGATCTCGGGCTTGCCCGCGACGGCGGCGATGGCGGTCGGGTCGGTGAGGTCGATGCCGTTGTGCACCATCCACCAGGTGATCGCCCGGTACTGGGCGCCGGTGTCCAGGTAGCTGAGGCCGAGCTGGGCGGCGACGGCCTTCGAGGTGCTCGACTTGCCCGTGCCGGAGGGACCGTCGATGGCGACGATCACGGCTGCCGGGGCGGCGGTTTCGGCTGTTTCCACGGGGCGGAAAACACCTTTCGCTGTACGCGGGCCAGGGGTGCGGGGCGCGAACACGCCCCGCACAAGGTTACTGGCTCGCACACCCTGCCCCGACAGCCCCTGCGAAGGCCGCCTCCGAAGGCCTCGCGCGAGGCCCGCGCACGGCTACTGGCGGATCGACCAGCCGCGCTCCCGCAGCGCCGCGCCGAGCACCGGCGCGGCCGTCGGCTCGACCATCAGCTGCACCAGGCCCGCCTGCTGCCCGGTGGCGTGCTCGATGCGCACGTCCTCGATGTTGACGCCCGCCTGGTCCGCGTCGGCGAAGATCCGGGCCAGCTGGCCCGCCTTGTCGTCGATGAGCACCGCGACGACCTCGTACGCCGCCGGGGCCGCCCCGTGCTTGCCGGGCACCCTGGTCCGGCCCGCGTTGCCGCGCCGGAGCACGTGCTCGACCCCGGCCGCGCCCGCGGAGCGCCGCGACGCGTCGTCCGACTGCAGCGCGCGCAGCGCCGTCACGGTCTCGTCCAGGTCGGAGGCGACCGCGGCGAGCAGGTCGGCGACGGGTCCCGGGTTGGCCGAGAGGATGTCGATCCACATCCGCGGGTCGGACGCGGCGATCCGCGTGACGTCGCGGATGCCCTGGCCGCACAGCCGTACCGCCGTCTCCTCGGCGTGCTCGAGGCGGGCCGCGACCATGCTGGAGACCAGGTGCGGCATGTGCGAGACGAGGGCGACCGCGCGGTCGTGGGCGTCGGCCTCCATGACGACGGGCACCGCGCGGCAGAGCGCGACCAGCTCCAGGGCGAGGTTGAGCACCTCGGTGTCGGTGTCCCGGTCCGGGGTCAGCACCCAGGGCCGCCCCTCGAAGAGGTCGGCGGTGGCGGCCAGCGGGCCGCTGCGCTCGCGCCCCGCCATGGGGTGCGTGCCGATGTACGGGGTCAGGTCGAGGCCCAGCTCCTCCAGCTCGCGGCGCGGGCCGCCCTTGACGCTCGCCACGTCGAGGTAGCCGCGGGCCACCCCGCGCCGCATGACGTCGGCCAGCGTGGCGGCGACGTGCGAGGGCGGCACGGAGACGACGCAGAGGTCGACGGGCCCCGCGGGCTCCTCGTCGGTGCCCGCGCCGAGCGCGGCGGCGGTGCGGGCCTGCGCCGGATCGTGGTCGGCGAGGTGGACGGCGACGCCGCGGGAGGCGAGGGCAAGGGCGGCGGAGGTGCCGATCAGGCCGGTGCCGATGACGAGGGCGGTTCTCACTGGGCGATGTCCTTGCGGAGTGCGGCCGCGGCGCCGAGGTGCGGATGCGGGGCCTCGGGGCGGGGCCGGTCGGTGTCGGCGGTTGCGTACGCCACAGCTGGCCGTATACGTACGCCGTTGCTGGGGCCCAAGCCTATCCAGCGGCCCGCACGGGGGCGCGCGGCGCCCGTCAGCCGAGACGAGGACGGCGGATCCCGGACGTACGGCCGTCCGCGACGAAGATCACAGCCGTCGGAAATTCCCTCACTCCCGGCCGGTCACGGCCCGTACGCTCGCCCCCATGCGCCCCCAGGACCTGCCCCTCGTACGCGACCACACGGTTTACTCCTGCGTGATGGGCTCGCGCGCCTTCGGGCTCGCCACGGAGGGCAGCGACACCGACCGCAGGGGCGTCTTCCTGGCTCCCACCCCGCTGTTCTGGCGGTTCGAGAAGCCGCCGACGCATCTGGACGGTCCCGCCGAGGAACAGTTCAGCTGGGAGCTGGAGCGCTTCTGCGAGCTCGCCCTGCGCGCCAACCCCAACGTGCTTGAGTGCCTGCACTCACCACTCGTGGAGCACCTCACGGACACCGGCCGCGAACTGCTCCGTCTGCGCGACTCGTTCCTCTCCCGCGAGGCCCACGGCACCTTCGCCCGCTACGCCCTTGGCCAGCGCAGGAAACTGGAGTCGGACGTCCGCACCCACGGCGCCCCGCGCTGGAAGCACGCCATGCACCTGCTGCGGCTGCTGATCTCCTGCCGCGACCTGCTGCGCACCGGCGAGCTGACGATCGACGTCGGCGACCACCGCGATTCGCTGCTCGCCGTCAGGCGCGGCGAGGTCTCCTGGCCCGAGATCGAGGCGCGGATGAACCGCCTGGCGGCCGAGACCGAGGAGGCGGCGCCGCGCAGCCCGCTCCCGGCCGGCCCCGACCGGAAACGGATCGAGGACTTCCTGTTCCGCACGCGCCGGGCTTCGGCCCTGCGGCAGGGCGCCGCGGGGAGCTGACTCCGCCCGCCGCGTGCGAAGACAGGCCCTCAGGCGTCCCAGAGCGCCCCGAACTCCAGGAGCTCGGCCCGGTACTCGATCCGCGCGGTCCAGTCGGCGGGCCAGGCGTCCGCGCCGAGGTGGGCGCCCGCGAAGGCCCCGGCCAGGCAGGCGATCGAGTCGGAGTCACCGGCCGTACAGGCCGCCCTGCGCAGCGCGGTGACGGGCTCGTCGACGAACTGCAGGAAGCACAGCAGCGCGGTGGCGAGCGCCTCTTCGGCGATCCAGCCCTCGCCGGTGGCCAGGCAGGGGTCGGTCTCCGCGTTGGCGTGCTTGAGCGCGGCGTCGAGGCGTTCCAGGGCGGCCAGGCACTCGTCCCAGCCGCGGGCGATGAACGCGCGCGGCGTCGGCGCCCCGCCCCTCCTCCACAGCTCCCCGAGCCAGCGGGCGTGGTAGGTCTCCCGGTTCTCGTACGCGTAGGAGCGCAGGCGTCCGACGAGCCCCGTCGGCTCGGCGCCCCCGGCGAGCAGCCGCACGGCGTGCGCGGTGAGGTCGGACGCGGCGAGCGCCGTCGGATGGCCGTGGGTGAGCGCGGACTGCAACTGGGCGGCGCCCGCGCGCTGTTCTGCGCTCAGGCCGGGCACGAGGCCGAGGGGGGCGACGCGCATGTTGGCGCCGCAGCCCTTGGAGTGCGCCTGGGTGGCCTCCTCCCACAGCTTGCCGGTCTTGAGGAGGTAGCAGGCCTTCAGGCAGGTGTTGCCGGGCGCGCGGTTGTTCTCCGGCGACTGGTACCAGTCCACGAACTCCTCGCGCACCGGCCGCTCCATGCGCTTCGGCCCGAGGCTCCCCCGCTCCATGGCGGTGCGCAGGCCGCGGGCGAGCGCCAGCGTCATCTGGGTGTCGTCGGTGACGATCGCGGGCGTCGGCAGCTCCATCCCGCGCCAGGGCCCGCACTTGGCGAGGATCGAGGGGACGTCGTTGAACTCGGTCGGGAAGCCGAGCGCGTCGCCGAGAGCGAGGCCCATGAGGGCTCCGGTGGCGGCGCGTTTCACGAGGGCCGTCATGAGGGCTGTCCTTCCGGCGCGGGGCGGAGCAGGGGCGGGTGCAGGGCGGTGGCGGTGCCGGCCCGGAAGAGGGCGGCGGGCTTGCCGCGGCCGCCGGTCAGCCGGGCGGCGCCGGGCACCGCCTCGACGAGGCCCGCCGTGCCGACCACCTTGCGCCGGAAGTTCGCGGGGTCGAGCTCGGCGCCCCACACGGCCTCGTAGACCTGGCGCAGCTCGCCGAGGGTGAACTCGGGCGCGCAGAAGGCGGTGGCGAGGCCGGTGTACTCCAGCTTGGCGCCGACCCGGTCGTGGGCGTCGGCGAGGATCCTGTCGTGGTCGAAGGCGAGCGGCCGGTACGTCGCCGGGCTGTAGGGCAGCCAGGCCGCGCGGGCCGCGTCGCCGCCGCCCCGCACCTTTGGCGGGTCCGGTACGAGGGCCGCGAAGGCGACGGAGACGACGCGCATGCGCGGATCGCGGTCCGGCTCGCTGTAGGTGCGCACCTGCTCCAGGTGCAGCCGCCCGACGTCGGCGATCCCGGTCTCCTCGGCGAGTTCCCGCCCCGCGGCGTCCTCGGCCGACTCCTCGGGCAGCACGAAGCCGCCGGGCAGCGCCCAGCGCCCCGCGTACGGCTCCTGGCCGCGCTCGACGAGCAGTACGTGCAGCGCACCGTCCCGGACGGTGAACACCGCCAGGTCCACGGTGACGGCGAACGGCTCGAAGGCGTACTTGTCGTACTCCTGCATGCACCACCACCCCCCTCTCTTAATAGTCCAGTCGACTATAAAGAGAGGGGGGTGGTCGGGGCAAGCGATTCCTGACGGGTCTACAGGCCTACAGGGCTACCGCCCTACAGGTCGACCTCCTGCATCAGCATGCCGACCTCCGTGTTGGAGAGCCGCCGCAGCCAGCCGGACTTCTGGTCGCCCAGGGTGATCGGCCCGAAGGCCACCCGCACCAGCTTGTCGACGGGGAAGCCCGCCTCGGCGAGCATGCGCCGCACGATGTGCTTGCGGCCCTCGTGGAGGGTGACCTCGACCAGGTAGTTCTTGCCGGTCTGCTCGACGACGCGGAAGTGGTCCGCGCGGGCGTACCCGTCCTCCAGCTCGATGCCGTCCTTGAGCCGCTTGCCCAGGTCACGCGGGATCGGACCCACGATGTGCGCGAGGTAGACCTTCTTCACGCCGTACTTCGGGTGGGTCAGGCGGTGCGCCAGCTCGCCGTGGTTGGTGAGCAGGATGACACCCTCGGTCTCGGTGTCGAGCCGCCCCACGTGGAAGAGGCGCGTCTCACGGTTGGTCACGTAGTCGCCCAGGCACTGGCGGCCCTCGGTGTCCTCCATGGTGGAAACGACGCCGGCGGGCTTGTTCAGCGAGAAGAACTGGTACGACTGGGTGGCCACCGTCAGGCCGTCGACCTTGATCTCGTCCTTCTCGGGGTCGACGCGCAGCCCCTGCTCCAGGACGATCTCGCCGTTGACCTCGACGCGGGCCTCGTCGACCAGCTCCTCACAGGCACGGCGCGAGCCGTAACCCGCGCGGGCGAGGATCTTCTGAAGCCGCTCGCCCTCCTGCTCGGCACCGGGGAAGGTCTTGGGCAGGCTGGTCTTCGGCTTGCCCGCGTACCGCTCGCGGTTGCGCTCCTCTGCCCGCGCGTCGTACTCACGGGAGGTGGCCGGGGCCCAGCGCCCCCGTCCGGCGCCCTGGCCCTGCTTGGGCCCGCCCTTGGCACCGCCGCGCGCCGAGGCGCCACGGCCCGACTTCGGACCGTTATGCGTGCCGTCGGACCCTACGTCGTAGCGCCGCTCCTCCGGACGCGGCTTCTTCGGACGGCCGCTGCCGCCCTGCTTGTCATCGCGGTTGTTGCCGGCGCCGCGGGGGTTGCCGCGGCCGCCGCCGTTCCCGCCGCGGCCGCCGCTGTTGCCACCACGGCTCCCGCCGTTGTTTCCGCTGCTGTTCCTGCCGCTGCTGCTTCGCATCAAAAGTTCCGTCTAGTCGACTGAGTCCTGGGTGTACTCGTACCCCGGCGCATCGGGTGCGTCCGGGTCGAACGACGGCACACCTTCCAGCGTCTCGCCCTCGATCGCGTCCGCCTCGGGGAGGAAGGGCGCGAGCTCGGGGAGCTCGTCAAGGCCGCGCAGGCCCATCCGCTCCAGAAAGTAGTTCGTCGTCCTGTACAGGATCGCACCTGTTTCGGGTTCCGCGCCCGCCTCCTCCACCAGACCCCGCTGGAGGAGGGTGCGCATCACGCCGTCGCAGTTCACCCCGCGCACCGCGGAGACCCTCGAACGGCTGACCGGCTGGCGGTACGCGACGACCGCGAGGGTCTCCAGAGCCGCCTGGGTGAGCCGCGCCTGCTGCCCGTCGAGGACGAAGCCCTCCACGGCGGCGGCGTACTCGGGCCGGGTGTAGAACCGCCAGCCACCGGCCACGAGGCGCAGCTCGAAGCCGCGCTTCTGCACGGTGTACTCGTCGGCGAGCTCACGCAGCGCGACGGCGACCGCACGCCTGGGCCGTTGCAGGATCTTCGCCAGGTGCTCCTCGGTGGCCGGCTCGTCGACGACCATGAGGACGGCCTCCAGGGCGGGCCGCAGCTCGAGATCGGCCACGGCACCGGCCAGGTCGCCCGTGGGGCTCTGCGCGCTCACGCCTTCTCCTCCATGGGCTCGGGGGCCCGGTCGAACTCGTCGGTCACGGTCGGCTCCGTCGCGCCGTCCCCGCCGGTCCAGCGGACCATCAGCTCGCCCAGGGGGTCGTCCTGGTCCAGGGTGACGGCCTTCTCCCGGTAGAGCTCCAGCAGGGCCAGGAAGCGGGCGACGACCGTGAGGGTGTCCCCCGCGTCCGCCACGAGCACCTGGAAGCTGGCCTCGCCCTGTTCCCGCAGCCGGGCGATGACGAGTCCCGCCTGCTCCCGCACGGAGACCAGCGGGGCGTGGATGTGCTCGACGTACACCTGCGGCTTCGCGCGCGGCTGCGTGGCCTTCACGGCGAGCTTCGCGAAGCCCTCGGCCCCGATGCTGATGACCACTTCCGGCAGCAGCTCGGCGTGGTGCGGTTCGAGGCCCACGGTCCGCGGGTAGCGCCGCGCCTCGTCGTCGAGGCGCCCGCTGAAGATGTCCGCGATCTGTTTGTAGGCGCGGTACTGGAGGAGGCGGGCGAACAGCAGGTCGCGCGCCTCCAGGAGCGCTAGATCCGCCTCGTCCTCGACCTCGGCGGTGGGCAGCAGCCGCGCCGCCTTGAGGTCGAGCAGCGTGGCGGCGACGACCAGGAACTCGGTCGTCTGGTCCAGGTCCCAGTCGGCCCCCATGGCCCGGATGTGCGCCATGAACTCGTCGGTCACCTGGGAGAGAGCGACCTCGGTGACGTCCAGCTTGTGCTTGGAGATGAGCTGGAGCAGCAGGTCGAAGGGGCCCTCGAAGTTCGCGAGACGGACCGTGAACCGCCCGTCACCGGCTTCGGCCTGCGCCGCCTCGGGCTCCGGCTCCGGTTCCGGCTCCGCGGGAGCCGTCCCCGGCCCACGCCCCAGAGCACGCCGACGGGCGGGCGGGGCAGCTTCTTCGTTCAGGCGCATCGCCGGTGAACGCTACCCCTACCGCCCGCGCAGCCGTCGTACGAGAATGCTCGCGTCGCCGCGCGACTCCAGGTCGGCGAGGACGACGGCGACCGCCTCGCGCACGATCCGCCCGCGGTCGACCGCGAGGCCGTGCTCACCGCGCAGCACGAGGCGCGCGTGTTCGAGGTCCATCAGCTCCTCGGCGGAGACGTACACGGTGATCTTCTCGTCGTGCCGCTCGCGCCCGCTGGGGCGCCGGTTGGCCGCCCGTGCCCGGCGCCGCGCCTGGGCCGTCGACGAACCGCCGGACTTGCCGCCGGACTGCGCGGCCGAACCTTCCTGCGCCGGACGCCGCCCGGCGCTCTTCTCGCCCTCGGCGGTGGCCGCACGGCTGCGCGACTCGGCTCCGGAATCCGCGTCGGCCGTCGCGTGTTCGGCGGGCTCGCCGCCGTCGCCCTGCGCCGCCGTGTCCTCGGCCGCCGCCGTCTCGTCGCTCTCGCCCGC
Organism: Streptomyces sp. NPDC058284; assembly: GCF_042881135.1. Taxonomy (NCBI): domain Bacteria; kingdom Bacillati; phylum Actinomycetota; class Actinomycetes; order Kitasatosporales; family Streptomycetaceae; genus Streptomyces; species Streptomyces sp. NPDC058284. The sequence continues at coordinate 17,016 of NZ_JBHVYE010000016.1, read as the reverse complement.
CGGGGCGGGCACGCGCGCCTCGCCGTTGGCCGGGCGTCGCGGGGACGACGACTGCAGCGCCATCCCCCCGGTCGTGCGGAACAGTTCGTCGGCCCCGGGCAGACTCACTCGGCGTGACACCGGGCGAGCACCTCCCTGGCGAGCTGGCGATAGGCGGCCGCGCCGACCGAGTTGGAGGCGTACGTCGTGATCGGCTCGCCGGCGACCGTGGTCTCCGGGAAGCGGACCGTGCGCCCGATGACCGTGTGGTAGACGTGGTCGTCGAAGGCCTCGACCACGCGCGCGAGCACCTCACGGCTGTGCACCGTGCGGGAGTCGTACATGGTCGCGAGGATGCCGTCGAGCTCCAGGTCGGGGTTGAGCCGCTCCTGGACCTTCTCGATGGTCTCGGTCAGCAGGGCCACGCCGCGCAGCGCGAAGAACTCGCACTCGAGCGGCACGATCACCTTGTGGGCCGCCGTCAGGGCGTTCACGGTGAGCAGGCCGAGCGAGGGCTGACAGTCGATCACGATGTAGTCGTAGTCCTGCATGAGCGGCTTCAGGGCGCGCTGCAACGTGGACTCGCGCGCGACCTCGCTCACCAGCTGCACCTCGGCCGCCGACAGGTCGATGTTGCTCGGCAGCAGGTCCATGTTGGGGACCGCCGTCTTCAGGAGCACCTCGTCCGCGGACATGCCGCGCTCCATGAGGAGGTTGTAGACCGTCAGGTCCAGCTCCATCGGGTTGACCCCGAGGCCCACGGAGAGGGCGCCCTGCGGGTCGAAGTCGACGAGCAGGACGCGGCGTCCGTACTCCGCGAGGGCCGCGCCCAGGTTGATGGTCGACGTCGTCTTGCCGACGCCGCCCTTCTGGTTGCACATCGCGATGATCTTGGCGGGCCCGTGGTCGGTCAGCGGGCCGGGGATCGGGAAGTACGGCAGCGGGCGTCCCGTGGGGCCGATGCGCTCGCGGCGCTGGCGGGCCGCGTCCGGGGCGAGCGTGGCCGCGTACTCCGGATCGGGCTCGTACTCGGCGTCGGGGTCGTAGAAGTGCCCCTGGGGCAGTTCCTCGTAGTCGGCGAGGTGGGTGTGGGTGTTATCGCCACTCCGGTCGCCGGCCATGGCGTTCACGTGATGGCCATCCATGCTCTGGGGTGCTGGCTGTGTCGGCTGGGGGCTCTGCCGGGCTTCGAAGGTGCGGACAGCGACCGAGCCGACGGCCTCGAGCCCCACGGGACCCTGGTCCCGTACAGACGTTCCTGGTTGACCACCCCCGGGAGCAAATGTCGACTCATTCACAAGTCGTCTTACCTCCTTGGTGACCAGGAAATTTCTCGATAGGTCAGCGTGGCACCATGCCGACGGTTGGCGACTCTATGGCGTGTCACCGGTCCACAGCAACACAATCCGCCGGACCGGGCCCGATGTGTCGGCAAAGGGACACAGCGATGTCAAGGGCGTGCGGCTTGCCAGTGGCACGTTTCCGGGGTGGGCGAAACGGTTAAAGGGTTACGTTCAAGGCGAGTTGACCGCGTCCGCACACATACGCATACGGCCGGACCCCTCTCAAGGTCCGGCCGCGGGCGTGAGATTGACGACTTTCGTTGACGAAAGCGTCGGTGACCGACCGGAGTCGGCCGCCTGGGTCAGCCGAGGAGCGACTCGAGCTCGACGTGGTCCAGGCCGTGGGCCTCGGCGACCTCCTTGTAAACGACCTTGCCGTCATGGGTGTTGAGACCCAGGGCGAGCGCCGGGTCGCGGCGCAGGGCCTCGACCCAGCCGCGGTTCGCCAGCTCCACGATGTACGGCATCGTCGCGTTGGTCAGCGCGTAGGTGGAGGTGTTCGGCACCGCGCCGGGCATGTTGGCGACGCAGTAGAAGACCGAGTTGTGGACCGGGAAGGTCGGCTCGGCGTGCGTGGTCGCGCGGGAGTCCTCGAAGCAGCCGCCCTGGTCGATCGCGATGTCGACAAGGACACTTCCCGGCTTCATGCGGGAGACGAGCTCGTTGGTGACCAGCTTCGGGGCCTTGGCGCCCGGGATGAGGACGGCGCCGATGACGAGGTCGGCGTCCAGGCAGGCCTTCTCCAGCTCGAAGGCGTTGGAGATGACGGTCTGGATCTTCGTACCGAAGATCTTGTCGGCTTCCTTGAGCTTGTTGATGTCCTTGTCGAGCAGGGTCACGTGGAAGCCCATGCCGATGGCGATCTGCGCGGCGTTCCAGCCGGAGACGCCGCCGCCGATGACGACGGCCTTGCCCGCGGCCACGCCGGGGACACCGCCCGGGAGCACGCCGCGGCCGCCGTTGGCCGCCATCAGGTGGTAGGCGCCGACCTGCGGGGCGAGGCGGCCCGCGACCTCGGACATCGGGGCGAGCAGCGGGAGCGCGCGGCCCGCGGTCTCGACCGTCTCGTACGCGATGGCGGTGGTGCCCGACTCCAGGAGCGCGTCGGTGCACTCCTTGGACGCGGCCAGGTGCAGGTAGGTGAAGAGGGTCTGGTCCTTGCGGAGGCGGTGGTACTCCTCCGCGATGGGCTCCTTGACCTTCAGGAGCAGGTCCGCGGTGGCCCAGACCTCATCGGCGGTGTCCAGGATCCGGGCACCGGCCGAGACGTACTCGTCGTCCGTGATCGAGGAGCCGACTCCGGCGTTCCGCTCGATGACGACCTGGTGGCCGTGGCGCACCAGCTCGTGCACGCCGGCGGGGGTGATGGCCACCCGGAACTCGTTGTTCTTGACCTCGCGGGGGATGCCGACCTTCATCGTCGATCACGGTCCTTGGCTCAGGGGATATCTCGGGCAATGCAACGCATACCGGTGCACGGGGGGCGCAACGGGAGACACCGCGGAGGTACGCGGCGGAGCCAGTCTAATGAAGGATTTCTCGCTGTCTAGCCTTCCAATACTTCAATCTTCTGCGGAAGTGCTACGGATTTCGTAGGCGGAAGACCCCGCTCCACCATTCCTTTCAAGCCTCGCGACCTGCGGCAGCTCACTTCCCAGCATGCGCTCGGCCGCGCTCCGGTGCAGCCGGGCGGCCGCCGGGTCGCCGAGCCGCTGAAGGGTGTCGGCGAGCCGCAGCTGCAACGCCGCCTGCAGCCGCACGTCCTCGGCGCTGCGCGCCAGCTCCACGGCCTCCTGGCAGGTGCGCAACGACTCCTCGGGCCGCCCCGCGTACTCCTGCACCCGGGCCATCTCGCTCAACGCCCGCGCCTGGGCCGCGACATCGCCGTTCTTGCGGTGGCCGGTGACCGCCGAGCTCCAGTTGCGCAGCGCCTCGCCGTAGCGCCCCGCGTACGTGTGCACGGTGCCGATCCGGCCGTACAGCCGGGCGGCGTCCGCGCGCTCGCCGCGGGCGAGGCGGTGGGCCAGCGCCCGGCCGAACCAGTCGGAGGCCCGCGGCCAGTCCCCCAGCTCCTGATGGGCGCCGCCTACGGATTCCATCGCGCGTCCGACGGCGTACGGATCGTTCGCCGCCCGCCCCGCGTCCAGCGCCGCCCGGTAGCGGGCCAGCGCGTCCCGCGTACGTCCGGTCCGCGCGTCCAGGTCCGCGAGGTTCAGCAGCGCCGCGGCCTGCTCGCGCGGCAGGTTCCGCCGCTCGGCCACGCCGAGGACCAGCTGGTGGATGCCGTACAGCTCGGGAGCGGCCGCCTCCGTGCCGCGGTGCGCGGCCAGGGCCCGGGCCAGGGCCGCCATCAGGCGCCGCGCCAGGGTGTCGAGCTCGCCGTCGGCGACCGCGAGCCGGGCGGCGGCGAGCAGCGCGGGCTGCCGGATCCGCAGCCATTCCTCGGCGGCCTGCGCGCTGGGGAAGCGCAGGGCGCGCGGCAGCCCGGAGAGCTTTCCGCGTGAGGTGGAATCCGTCGCCTCCGTGACCGCACGGCAGGACTGCAGCAGCCGCACGGTCCGCTCCAGCATCCGGGCCCTGGCCAGCTGGATCTCGGCAGGGCGGTCCTGGCTGCCGGTGCGGGCGCGCAGCAGCGGCACCAGGCAGCCGGGCACCTCGTACTGCGGGAGCGGGGAGGGGACGGCCCGGACGAGGCCGAGCGAGACGAAGTCGTCGAGGGTGGTCTTCGCCCCGGAGACCGAGCAGCCCGCGAGCGCGGATGCGGTGTGCGGGTCGACGTGACCGGCCGGGGCGAGGCTGAGGAGTCGCAGTATCCGGGCGGCCGGGGAGGGCAGCGAGGCGTAGGTGTGAGCGAAGACACGCGCGAGCGCCGACCCGTCGTCGGGCAGCGCGCGCAGCCGTTTGGCCAGGTCCGCGACGGTGGCCTTGGGGCGCTCGGCGAGCCAGCCCCCGGCGAGGACGAGCGCCGCCGGATGGGCCGCGCACACCTCGACGAGGGATTCCGCGGAGCCGGGGTCGACGGTGATGCGGACGGGTCCCGCGGCGCGGGCGAGGATGGCGACGGCGGCCTCCTTGTCCAGGCCGCCGAGCGTGCAGGGGCGTACGTCGGGGATGCCGGTGAGCGGCCCCTCGGAGACGGCCACGACCAGGCAGTCGGGCGTGTCCGGAAGGAGTGCGTCGACCTGCTCGGCGTCGGCCGCGTCGTCGAGGAGCAGCAGCACCCGGCGGTCGGCCAGCGCCGACCTGAGGGTCTCGGCGAGGTCGTCCTCGGCGGCCCCCGGCGGCGCGGGCACCCCGAGGGCGTCCAGGAGGTCACGGGCAGTGCGCTCGGTGGGCACCCGGCTGCCGTCGGGCTCGGTGAGGCGGGCGCGCAGCACCCCGTCGGGGTAGCCGTCGGCGAGCTGCCGGGTGAGTTCCCCGGCGAGCGAGGTACGGCCGGATCCGGGGCGTCCCGCGATCAGCAGAACGCGGGCGCGGGGCGCCTTGCGGCCCGAGAGGGTGTCGAGCCCTGCGCGGTCGATGTCGGCGCGGAGTTCCTTCAACTCCCGGCGCCTGCCGACGAACTGAGCCCTCGCCGGGTCCAGCGGGGCGCTCGCGGGGTGTGGCACCGTGCCACCCGCCGCCGCACCGTCCGTGTCGACCGCCTGATCCGTCACGGGCCACGCTCCCGTCCGCCTGCGCACGAACCCGCCGGGGCTCCGGGCGGGACGCTTTCAGAGCCTAGTTCAGGCCCCGCGCCCCACCCGGGCGCGCAGCACGCGCAAGTCGCCCGATCGGATCAGTAGATCGTCACACCGGACGGTTGGCGCGCTCTCAGGCCTCGAAGGGGCGGGCGGGCCAGGGCGCCTCGGCCGGGCGCAGCGCGTCCACGCCGTCGCCGTTCAGTACCGCCTGGAGCGAGAGGGCGCCGACCACCAGGCAGTTGTTGTGCAGCTCACCGGCGAGCACGCCGCGCACCAGTTCCTCAAGGGGGACCCGGGCGAGCTCCATGTCGGACTCCTCCTCGGCGACCTCGAAGCGCTCCCCCTCGGCCTCGGAGAGGTCCTGGGCGAGGAAGACGCGCACGGCCTCGTCGCACCCGCCGGGGGTGGTGTAGACGTCGGTGAGAACGCGCCAGTCCTCGGCCTTGACGTGCGCCTCTTCGTAGAGCTCGCGCTGGGCGGCGTGCAGGGGGTTCTCGCCGGGGACGTCGAGGAGGCCCGCGGGGATCTCCCAGAGCTTGTGGCGGACGGGGTGGCGGTACTGGCGGATGACCAGGACCCGGCCCTCGCCGTCGAGCGCGAGGACGGCGACCGAGCCGGGGTGCACCTGGTAGTCGCGGCGGACCACGGACCCGTCGGGCATGACCACGTCGTCGGTGCGCACGGAGGTCTTGTTCCCGACGAACGGGGTGTCCGTCGCCGTGACCTGCCACTCCTCGGCGGTGTCCTTGATCGTCATGCGCCCTGTCCTCCCACACGTGCAAACAGAAACCGGGGCACGCGCCTCATCAGGCACGTACCCCGGCAACCGTATCGCTCCGGTGTTACTTGCCCGGCTTGCCGCCCTGCTTGCGCTCGCCCTGCCCGCGCTCCTGCTGGCGCTCGACGGCGGCCTTGACCAGGCCGGCGAAGAGCGGGTGCGGACGGGTGGGACGCGAGCGCAGCTCCGGGTGCGCCTGGGTGGCGACCAGGTAGGGGTGCACCTCGCGGGGGTACTCGACGTACTCGACGAGCTTGCCGTCCGGGGAGGTGCCGGAGAACAGGATGCCCGCCTTCTTCTCCAGGTCGGCGCGGTAGGAGTTGTTCACCTCGTAGCGGTGGCGGTGGCGCTCCTCGACGTACTCCTTGCCCTCGTACACCTCGCGCACGATGGAGCCCTCGGCGAGCTTGGCGGGGTACATGCCAAGGCGCATCGTGCCGCCCATGTCGCCCTCGCCGGCCACGATGTCGAGCTGCTCGGCCATCGTGGAGATGACCGGGTGCGCGGTGGCCGCGTCGAACTCGGTGGAGTTGGCGTCGGGGATGTCCGCGAGGTTGCGGGCGGCCTCGACGACGATGCACTGCAGGCCCAGGCAGATGCCGAGCAGCGGCACCTTGTTCTCGCGGGCGTACTGGATGGCGCTGACCTTGCCGTTGACGCCGCGCTCGCCGAAGCCGCCGGGGATCAGGATCGCGTCGACGTCGCCGAGCTGCTTGGCGGCGCCCGCCGGGGTCTTGCAGTCGTCGGAGGTGACCCACTTGACCTTGACGCGGGCCTTGTTCGCGAAACCGCCTGCGCGCATGGCCTCGGTCACCGACAGGTAGGCGTCGGGCAGGTCGATGTACTTGCCGACCAGCGCGACCGTGACCTCGTGCTTCGGGTTGTGCACCCGGTCGAGGAGGTCGTCCCACTGGGTCCAGTCGACGTCGCGGAAGGGCAGGTCGAGCTTGCGCACGACATAGGCGTCGAGGCCCTCGGTGTGCAGCACCTTCGGGATGTCGTAGATCGACTTGGCGTCGATGGCGGCCACCACCGCGGCCTCGTCGACGTCGCACATCAGCGAGATCTTGCGCTTGATGGCGGTCGGCACCTCGCGGTCGGCACGCAGCACGATGGCGTCCGGCTGGATGCCGATGTTGCGCAGCGCGGCCACCGAGTGCTGGGTCGGCTTGGTCTTCAGCTCGCCGGAGGGGCCGATGTAGGGCAGCAGCGAGATGTGCACGACGAAGACGTTGTCGCGGCCGACCTCGTGGCGGACCTGGCGGACGGTCTCAAGGAACGGCAGGGACTCGATGTCGCCGACCGTGCCGCCGACCTCCGTGATGACGACGTCGACGTCGTCCGCGGCCATGCGGCGGATGCGGTGCTTGATCTCGTTCGTGATGTGCGGGATGACCTGCACCGTGTCGCCGAGGTACTCGCCGCGCCGCTCCTTGGCGATCACCTGGGAGTAGACCTGGCCGGTGGTCACGTTGGCCGAGCCGTCGAGGTCGACGTCGAGGAAGCGCTCGTAGTGGCCGATGTCCAGGTCGGTCTCGGCGCCGTCGTTGGTGACGAACACCTCACCGTGCTGGAAGGGGTTCATCGTGCCGGGGTCGACGTTCAGGTACGGGTCGAGCTTCTGCATCGTGACGCGCAGACCCCTGGCCTTGAGCAGCGCGCCGAGACTCGACGCCGTCAGTCCCTTGCCGAGGGAAGAGGCGACACCCCCGGTGACGAAAATGTGCTTGGTCGTCGTGGCTGTGCTGTTTCGAAAAGCAGCGGGCTGCTTAGCCAAAGGGGGGCTCCCGTGGTCGCGGTCTGGAGGGTGCGTACCGGCGTTCTCACCAGGGGTCCGGGGGAGGTGCCGTCGCTGCGGTTCGGGGGTTCTATGACCACCGGCTCACGGGCTACCAGGGTATCAGCGACGCGACGGGCCCGCTTCCGGCCACGCTCCGCCACCGGGCGTACACAACCTGGTCACGGGATTCGCACACGCCGCTACTTTTCCCCGCCGCACCCGCTCTCACCTGCCGCTCACCCGTTCGGCGGCGGCTCGTTGCCGGGAGGGGCGCGCAGATCACCGAGGTGCGTCGTATCCTGCTCGGACACTCGCTGCCGAGCCCCTCCGGCACACGGCACCATCCCGCCCTGCACCCGGAAGAAGCGCTCGTCAACGATCACTTGACCGCTGATTAGTAAGCGCCCCGCGGGGCGAACGTGGCCGTTCGACTGGAGATGCACGTGGCCGGGCGCATCGAGGACTACGCACTCATCGGAGACATGCAGACCGCAGCCCTGGTCTGCCGGGACGGCACAGTCGACTGGCTGTGCCTCCCCCGCTTCGACTCCCATGCCGTATTCGCCGGCCTGTTGGGCACCGAGGAGCACGGCTTCTGGCGCCTCGGGCCCGCATACAACCCGGACGCGCAGCCACCCGCTGCCACGCGCCGCAGGTATCGCGGCGACTCGCTGGTGCTGGAATCCGAGTGGGACACGACACGCGGCACCGTCCGCGTGATCGATTTCATGCCGCCGCGCGACACCGACGCGCCGCAGCTCATCCGCATCGTCGAGGGCGTCAGCGGACGGGTGCCGATGCGCTCCGCGCTGCGGATGCGGTTCAGCTACGGCCGGGTGGTGCCCTGGGTGCACAAGATCGACGGGCGTACCGTGGCCGTCGCGGGGCCCGACTCCGTGTGGCACGACACGACCGCCGAGACGTACGGCAAGGACCTGACCACCTACTCGGACTTCACGGTCGCGCCGGGTGAGCGGATCGCGTTCACCATCTCGTGGCAGCCCTCGCACAAGGACCAGCCGGCCCTGCCGGAGCCCGAGGCGGCGCTCACCGCGACGGAGGACTTCTGGCGCGAATGGGTCGATCACTGTACGTACCACGGCCCCTACCGGGAGGCCGTGATCCGCTCCCTGATCACCCTCAAGGCGCTCACCTACGCGCCGACCGGCGGGATCGTCGCGGCGCCGACCACCTCGCTGCCCGAGGACATCGGGGGCTCGCGCAACTGGGACTACCGCTTCACGTGGCTGCGCGACGCCGCGATCACACTGTCGTCGCTGCTGCGCACCGGCTACCGCGAGGAGGCCCGCGCCTGGCGCGAGTGGCTGCTGCGCGCGGTGGCGGGCGACCCGGAGAACCTGCAGATCATGTACGGCATCGCGGGCGAGCGCGAGCTCGGCGAGACGGAGCTGGACTGGCTGCCCGGATACGAGGGCTCCACGCCGGTCCGGGCGGGCAACGGCGCCGCCCACCAGCTCCAGCTCGACGTGTACGGCGAGACCATCGAGGCCCTGCACCTGGCGCACATGACGGGCCTGGCCCGCAACGACTACGCCTCGCTGCTCCAGCTCAGGTTGATCCGCTACCTGGAGGACCACTGGGACGAGCCGGACGAGGGCATCTGGGAGGTGCGCGGTCCGCGCCGCCACTTCGTGCACTCCAAGGTGATGGCCTGGGTCGCCGTGGACCGCACCATCAAGCTCATCGAGTCCGGCGACGCGGACGGCCCGCTGGACAAGTGGCGCGACCTGCGCGACGACATCCACCGGGACGTGTGCGAGAAGGGCTACGACCCGGAGCGGAACACCTTCACCCAGTCCTACGGCTCCAAGGAGCTGGACGCCTCGCTGCTCCTTATCCCCCAGATGGGCTTCCTGCCGCCCGACGACAAGCGCGTCATCGGCACCATCGAGGCGATCCAGCGGGAGCTCGCGACCCCGGACGGGTTCATCCTGCGCTACCCCACGGCCGGTGACGACGAGGGCGTGGACGGCCTGGAGGGCGACGAGGGGGCGTTCCTGGCCTGCTCGTTCTGGATGGCCGACGACCTGGCCATGATCGGCCGGGTCGACGAGGCCCGCAAGCTCTTCGAGAAGCTCCTCGCACTCCGCAACGACCTCGGGCTGCTCGCCGAGGAGTGGGATTCGGCGGCGCAGCGCCAGGTGGGCAACTTCCCGCAGGCGTTCAGCCACGTGCCGCTGATCGACACGGCACTGCGGCTGACGGCTTCGGGGGCGTACGGGGGGTAGCGGCCCTCGGCTGACGTAGGATCCCGTTTTCTATGTGTATTCCGCGACGTGATCTCGCCGCCATGTCGGATACGACATGGCGGCGAGATTCATGCCTCCAGCGCCGATAGTTCCACCCTTTGTGTATCGGATCACCCCGGTCGTCATCAATGCGTACGCCCGGGGCATGCCGGCAGCGTCCGGCGGTGATCAAGCTGCCTTGCAGGACGGCGTGGCTTGGGCGTGCGATGAGCAGGGCGAAATCGGCGGGGTCGGTACAGCTGAGCGTGCGGCTGGCTGACCAGGGCGGATGGCGCCTGCGGGAACGCGCCGATGCGCTCCTTACACCCGAGTTCCTGCACCGGGAGCACGAGGAACGCAGGAGGTCCCTGCGGGAGCTGGCCGAGAATCTCGGCCTGCCACAACGCATCGTGGTCCAGCGGGCCAAGGATCTCGGCATCAAGATCCATCCCGGCGGCACCCGCCCTCACCGTTTCGATGATGACTGGCTGCGTGATCAATACGTAGTCCAGTTGCACAGCATTCAGGACATCGGCCGCGCAGCCGGAACGTGTGACGGGCCCGTCCTGTGTCGTCTCACCGAGCTCGGCATCGCCATCCGCCCCGTCGGCGCCCACAGCCGACGAGAAATGTTCGCGAAGCTCGACGACTCGGTGTCCCACGACATCCGGGCACCGCTTCCAGATCCACATGGCCTTCCCCACCCTGTCGGCCACCGCCGACTATCTCAACGTCGAGCGCGGCGCGCTGAGCATGCAGTTCAGCCAGTTGGAACGAGCTATCGGCGCGGAACTTTTCCACCGGGCAACAGGACTCAGGACGTGAACCACAACGTCCCAGCCCCCGGGGCACAGCGTTACTCCGGCAATTGGACGAGACAGACGTCCGAAAGCTCATGCAAAACACGCTCGGACGCAACATCGTCCCTATGCCGACTCAGGAGACCCGAACCGCCGCGCAAGCAGCTTTCGGCGCCGAGACGCGCACGCTGACCGATCTGACCGATCTCGGCGAGCTCCCGGACAGAATCAGCGTCCCTCTGCCCATGCTGCCCCTCGCACGGCACCTACTGACCCACGCAGACCAGGAGGTCTACGCGACACGACTTCACACCGCTACCGGGATCCCGATCAACACCCTCTACAAGCAGCTACGCCGTCTGGAAACCGCCCGATGGTTGCGAAGCCGCCGCGAGACCACCGACGAACGACCGCGCCGCGGCGGACGCGGCCGCACGTACTACACCTTGACCGCCATTGCCCGTCTCACCCCTGTCCATGTTCTCCCGCCGGAAATCTGGTTGGGCGATCCCGAAGGTGATGCTTGATCCCGCTCAAGGTTCTCGGCCTGTGATCCACGAGGTCTGCATCCGGGCAGGCCGGCGCCGGGGTCAGAGGGTCACTCTCGCGTGCCCGCCAGTTCCACCGCCCTGTGGCGAAGGGAGAGGCCGGCCGGAGCGACCGCCGAGATCACGGCGAGCACCGCGCAGGCACCCAGGACTGCCGCGAGCGTCGCCCAGGGGATCTCGATGGACGTCCACACCGAGAGCAGGCCCAGCGCCATCCACATGCCCACCAGGTTGAGCCCGGCGACCAGCGCGCCCAGCAGTCCGCCGACCATGACCACCATCAGCGCCTCGGCGCCCACCAGCCGCAGCACTTGCCACCTGGTGGCTCCGGCCAGCCGCAGCACAGCCAACTCGCGGACCCGGCCGGAGGTCGCCATGACCATCGTGTTGGCCAGTGAGATGCCGGTGTAGAGGAGGGCGATCCCGAGGACCAGGAAGAAGCCCATCCGGGTCGTCCGGTTGGTCTCGGGGTACGTCGCCCGCACCCAGGCGTCCCTGGTGAGGACCTCCCCGCCCGACGCCCGCACCGCCTGACGCAGACCGGCGGCCACTGTGGCCGTGTCGGCACCGTCCGCGAGGCGTACGTCGACCCGGTCGACGGGCGCCGCGGGGGCGTTGCGCGGGGTGACGTAGACGCCGTTGTTACCGGTGCCGATGGTCATGACCGCGGCGATCTTCAGGGACTTCCTCGTGCCGTCACCGAGCCACACGTCCACCCGCTCGCCCACGGTGTGCTTCTCCCACTCCTCGTTGACGATGATCGAGGCGTCGTCCAGATCGCCCACCTTCCCCGCGGCGAGCGGGAGACGGGCCGTTGCCGCGAGCGGTTCCGGCTCGACGGCCCTGGCATCGGAGCTGATGAGCGCCACGCCGTCCTCCAGGACGTACACGGCGCTCGACGAGCTCGCCGAGACCTCGGCACCGGACACGGCCCGAAGCCGCTGCAGCGTCGCCCCGTCGAAGCCGGCGTCGCCCGCCGGAGTGACCACGAAGTCGGCGGCCATCTGCTCGCGCACCTCGGTGGCCTTCGCCCCGTTGAGGGTCGCGGTGGCGCCCAGCAGCGAGCCCGCCAGCGCGACCGTGACCAGCACGGGCGCCGCGACGGCGGCGGTGCGGCGCACCCCGGCGGCGGCGTTCTCCCGCACCAGCATCCCGCCCGCGCCTGGCAGTTGGGCCGGCAGCCAGGCGGTCAGCCGGGCCAGTGGCCGCACCAGCACCGGCGCGAGCAGCGCGACCGCTGTGATCAGCAGCATCGGTCGGCTCACATAGGTCTTGCGCTGCAGCAGGTCGCCCGGGTTCGTCACCAGGGCCAGGGCCAGCGTCGCCGCGGCGGTGATCAGCAGGGCCGCGCCGAACAGCCAGCGTCCCCATGTCATGGGCCGGGTGTCGACGGACGCCTCGCGCAGTGCCTCGGTGGGACCGGTGCGCCCCGCCCGCCAGGACGCGGCCAGCACGCCGCACAGGGCCACGAACAGGCCCGTCCAGAACGCCATGTGGTAGGGCCAGGTGTAGTCGCCGATGGTGAACCAGCGGGGCGCAAGGCTCTCATCGACCGCCCACTCGGCGAGCTTCGGAGCCCCGTAGGAACCGAGCACGCAGCCGGCCGCCGAGGCGAGCACACCGACCCCGAGCGCCTCGTAGACGACCATGCGGCGGATCTGCCCCGGGGTCGCCCCGGCGGTGCGCAGCAGCCCGAACTCGCGGCGCCGCTGGGCCACCGCGAACGCGAAGGTCGAGGCCACCACGAACACCGACACGAACCCGGTGACGCCGCCGGCCGTGCCGAACATGGCGTTCATCGCGGTGAGGGCCTCGCTGTCCCGGTCGGGGTCGGCGTCGGCGTACCGGCGCGCGTTGCCGGTGAGGACCTGGACGCCCTCGCTGCCGCGCACCGCCTCGCGCACGGCCGCAGCATCGGCGTCGACCACGAGCTGGAGGCTGCGCGGCGACAGTTCGGCGGCGCGGGTGTCGGTGTAGAACACGGTGTTCTCGAAGCCCAGCCCGGCCACGGTGCCGACGACGCGCACCGTGCCGCCGTCGGTCCGCACCCGGGCGCCCGGACGGGCCCAGTCACCGCTGACGACGACCTCGTCCGCGGCCTCGGGCGCGCGCCCCGCGTCGAGGTGGTACGGCGCGAAGGCCGCAGCGGACCAGGGGTGGCCCACCAGATCGGCGGGCCCGCCCTCGGCCCGCACGGCGAACGACCGGTCCTCGACGACGGTCCCGAGGTCCCGCAGCTTCGCAACCGCGTCGTCGGGCACCGCACGCGGCTGCGCGAGCTTCTGGGTGCGGTCGCCGATCGAGGTGGGCACCTCAAGGGAGTCCTGGCCCTTGACGACGACCGGCGCGGCGGCGAACCGCTCCGGCCCCCGGTCGGGTGCGTCCAGCGAGGAAGCCAGGGCCAGCCCCATCACGGCGATCAGCGCCACACCCAGTGAGAGGGCGACGAAACTGCCGACGAAGGTGACCCAGCGGGTGCGCAGGGTGCGCAGCGTGGTGCTCAGCACGGCGCCGCCTCGAACTTGGTCATGCGCGCCGCGATGTCCTCGGCGGAGGCGCCGATCAGCTCGCCGTTGACACGGCCGTCGACGAGGAAGACGACGCGGTCGGCGTAGGAGGCGGCGACGGGGTCGTGGGTGACCATGATGATCGTCTGGCTGCCCCGGTCAACCATGCTGCGCAGCAGGGTCAGCACCTCGCGGCTGGTCTGCGAGTCGAGCGCGCCGGTCGGCTCGTCGCCGAACAGCACTTCGGGGCGGGTGATCAGGGCGCGAGCCAGGGCAACTCGCTGCTGCTGGCCGCCGGACATCTCCGTCGGGCGGTGCCGCGCCCGGTCGCTGAGTCCGACCTGTTCGAGCACCTCGCGCACCTGGGCCTTCTTCGGGCGGCGGCCGGCCAGCCGCAGCGGCAGGGCCACGTTGTGCTCGGCGGTCAGCGAGGGCAGCAGGTTGAACGCCTGGAACACAAAGCCGATGCGCTCGCGGCGCAGCAGGGTCAGCTTGGTCTCGCTCAGCCTGGTCAGCTCGGTGTCGCCTACGGTGACCGAGCCCGATGTGGGCCAGTCCAGGCCCGCGGCGCACTGCAGCAGGGTCGACTTGCCGGACCCGGAGGGGCCCATCACGGCGGTGAAGGTCCCCCTCGGGAAGGCGAGCGATACCTCGTCGAGGGCGGTGATGGACGTACCGCCCGAGCCGTAGCGCCGGGTTACGGAGCGCAATCGGATTGCGTCGTTGCTCATATATTCCCCCACCAGTACCTGCTCCTTGGCTCGTTGGTTCCACCACGAAACCGCGGAAGTCCCGCGTGGCGCAGTACGGCCTGAACGAGACTTGGGGTAGTGCCAGGCCTACCCCCGATACGGACCCTGGACTGATGGCACCGGACCGGTGGGGCCGCTTACGGTCATGCACATGCACCCTCGGAATGTGTGGCAGGCCATGTCCCGGCCGGGCTTCCTGCTGTCGGCCTGGCCCTGGCGCGCCGCCGCGTATCTGCTCACCGGCGCGGTGACCGGCGTCGCCACCTTGGTGGGGACAGTGACGGTGGCAGCGGTCTGCGGTGCGCTCGCCATCGTCTTGGTGGGGCTGCCCCTGCTCGTCGTGGTCGCCCTCAGCGGGATCCCAGTGGCCTGGGTGGAGCGGCGCAGGCTGCGCCTGATCGACCGCAACCCGGTGTCCAGCCGACACCAGGTGCCGACCGCGCCGGGACTGTGGGCCTGGCTGACCACCCGGCTACGCGAACAGGGGACCTGGCGGGAGCTCGGGTACGCCCTGCTGTTCGCCGGGCTGCTGTGGCCGGTCGACGCCCTGGCCATCACGGTCGCCCTGCTGTTCCCGCTGTCCATGGTCGCCACCCCGCTGCTGATGGCCACGGTCGGCGACGGCCACGAGGCGAAGGTGCTCAAGCAGTGGACGGTCACCACCTGGCCGACCGCGTTCAGCGTCGCCGTACTGGGCCTGCTCCTGATGGGCCTGGGCGCATACGTGCTCGGCGCCACGGCGGGCGCCCGCGCAGAGCTGGCTCGGCTGCTGATCGCTTCCCGCGAGGGCGAGCTCGGTGCCAAGGTGGTCGAACTGGCCCGCTCTCGCGCCCGGTTGGTGAATGCCTTCGAGGCCGAGCGGCGCCGTATCGAGCGCGATCTGCACGACGGCGCCCAACAGCGCCTTGTGGCCCTGACGATGGCCCTCGGGCTGGCCCGCCTCGATGCCCCGCCCGGCCCGCTCGCCGACCAGCTCACCAGGGCCCACGAGGAGGCGGGCAAGGCGCTCGCGGAACTGCGCGAGCTCATTCAGGGCATCTACCCCAAGGTCCTCACGGACTACGGCCTTCAAGCCGCGGTCGCCGACGCCGCCGACCGCTGCGTGGTCCCCGTCGACGTCGACCTCGAACTGCCGGGCCGGCCAAGCGAGGCGGTCGAGTCCGCGGCGTACTTCGTGGTCTGCGAGGCGCTGGCCAACGTCGCCAAGCACAGCGGGGCCGGCCGCGCGCAGGTGAGCGGCGGTCATCGCGAGGGACGACTGTTCCTCGAAGTGCGCGACGACGGCTGCGGCGGCGCGAACCCCTCGGCGGGCAGCGGCCTCACCGGTCTAGCGGACCGGGTATCGGTCCTGGATGGCAGACTTGCCCTGACCAGTCCGCCGGGTGGACCGACTCTGTTGCGTGTGGAGTTTCCTTGCGAGTTGACCGAGGCGGCCGACCGCTCCGCATAGTGCTGGCCGAAGACAGCGTGCTACTGCGGGAAGGACTCATCGGCCTGCTCAGCCGCTGCGGCCACGAGGTGGTGTCGGCCGTCGGGGACGCGCAGGCACTGATCGCCGCTGTCGAGGAGCATGCCCCCGACATCGTGCTGACGGACGTACGCATGCCGCCCGGTTTCCAAGACGAAGGGCTGCACGCGGCAGTGCGGCTGCGCGAGAAGCGCCCCACACTCCCGGTCCTGGTCCTCAGTCAGTACGTACAACGGACGTACGCCGCCGAACTCCTGGACTCCGGCGACGGATCAGGCGTCGGCTATCTGCTTAAAGACCGAGTCGGCCAGGTTGAGGAGTTTGTAGAAGCGCTGCACAAGGTGGCGGGCGGCGGGACGGTGGTCGACCCGGAGGTGGTGCGCCAGCTGCTGCGCCGCCGCCGCGATCCGCTGGAGCAGCTCACCCCGCGCGAACGCGAGGTGCTGGCACTGATCGCCGAAGGCAAGTCCAACGGCGCGATCGCCAAGGAGTTGGTGGTTTCCGAAGCGGCGATCGGCAAGCACATCGGCAACATCCTCATGAAGCTGGACCTGCCTCCGACGGACAAGACCCACCGCAGGGTCCTGGCCGTCCTCGCTTACCTGCGGGCCTGACCCACCGAGCGCACCGGGTCGCCATGCCTGGCCGACATCGACCGCGACCAGGATGCTGAGCTGGAACGACTGCTCGCTCTCGGCGCAAGGCCCGACGGAATCAGCCAGACCCGCACCGAAAGTCGGCATGTCCTGACCGACCCCGAGAGCAACGAGTCCTGCCTCCTGCGCACCCGGCTCAAGCCCCCGTGGCAATTGTGTCCTTCGCGCAAGGCCCTATACGCGGCTTTGAGGAAAACGACATCAAGACGGGACCGCGCCGCCGACACGACCGCGGAATCGAGCCGTGAAAACGCAGGTCGCTCAAACCCCGGAGGACACGGCTCACAGGAACCTACAGCTGACGCCACATCACGCGTGCCCCCGTCGGATGCCGGCGGGGGCGCGGTGTTTCTTCCGCGTCTCTTCCGCCCACGCCTTAGCTTGTTCTTTATCTACCAAGATCTTCGGGGCTTGCCGATGGCCTTGAGGGTCTCGGGGCGTTTGACGGTTTTGCCGACGTCGTAGCGGGGTGC
>NZ_JBHVYE010000015.1:163692-208861 GCF_042881135.1 Streptomyces sp. NPDC058284 | reverse complement strand
CTTCGCCGATTCCGCTGCGCTCCACCCTTGACTCCCGTCCCTCCACCGCACGTTGACTGTGACCCGGACGCCCAGGGGTGGGGCCGCCGGGGGGGTGTGGGATGGGTCATTCCCTTTGCCTGCCGGGTGCGGCCCGGCCCAACGCGAGCGCACGCTACGGCCCCAGCTGGGTCGACCAGGCGGCATCGCCGCTCGGGCCATCAGCCTTCGCTGCCGGGTGCGGATCGGCCCATCGTGGGCGGGCGCCAGGGTCGCGCTCGGTCGGGCCATTCATCGGTCGGTCGTCGTCTGCCGCTCCGCCGGGGCACCTACTTTGGGAAAGTTGCGAATGGATTCGCCGCGCGCCCCTTCTTCACTCTCAATGCGCCGTCGCGGATGGGGGGGGCTGCTCGCCATGTACCGGATGAGCCGCCACGTCGTGGAGAACAGGTTGCTGGCTGCATATCGAGAAGATGCTGTGGCGCCATGGACGGAGCCGTGATGCACGCACGGTGATCTGGGACGGGGACTGGCCTGGAGGGGCACTCCATCGCCAGTCCCCGATAGACCTGTCTCAGCCGCCAGGTGCTCGCCCACCGTGAAGCGGTAAGAGGGGTTCTTGGGGCAGTACCAATACGGCCAGCCCCCTTGTCCGTCCGAGTCGAGACTCATCGGATGCAGATGCCGCCCCTGACACAGAGGCCACGGGCGGCCACCTCTGATCTCCTGAAGGTTTTCGAGGACGGCCGCCTGGATGTGAAAGGCAAGCGACTCCACCGCCGCACCCAGCTGCGGTTCCGCGACGAGCCTTGAGTCAAGCTCCAGGGCCCCCAGGTGCGCGTAGACGACATCGGGACTGAGGCCGCAAGCCCGTAGATCGCGATCAACGGGCGCGAAGACCTCTGCGGGCTCTGGCAGTGACATGGCGCTTACTCCCCTACGGCTTGAACTCGCAGTTCACGAAACGCATGCCGCCGCTGCGCGGGTCACGCACGGACCTCCAGGTCCACAGGAACGACACGTCGTCTCCGCGCTTCATCGTGTACTTCCTGCTGCTGCCCTTTACGGCGAACTTACGCGGCAGTGGACCGTGGAACTGGTAGTACCACACCTTGTTCTGGTGCTCCTGATAGACGTTGGCCTCGCGCCCGTTGGCGAAGATCTTCGCGTTGAAGTTCACGCGGCCCATCGGGGCGTTGCCCCGGGAGAGCTTCACGACCCACGGCACCCCGTGCTTCTTGGATTCCTGAAGGACGACCTTGGCAGCGCGGTTCCTGAATGTTCCCCGGCACTTCGGCAGCCTGGCCTTGGCCGCGGCGAGGCCGGCACGCGGCCCGGACGCCGCCAGCTATTGCAGGTCAGCGAGAGAGCCGCCGCCCTGGGCCACACCCTGCTCACGCAGCTGTGCCATGAGTGCCGCCACATCGGGTGACGAGGGCGACGCGGACACCGGGCCCGCAGTGGGCGTCTCGGCTTGCGCGGATGTCCAGGGGCGCGCGGGGCGTGGCAGGGGGGCGCGCGACGATTCCATTCGCAACTTAGCGAAAGTAGATGCCCCGGAGCGGGACCCATCTATCCGGGGCGGCGCATTGGGAGTGAAGAGGGGGGCGCGCGGCGACTCCATTCGCAACTTTCCCAAAGTAGGTGCCCCGGAGCAGCAGCAGCAGACGACGACCGACCGATGAATGGCCTGACCGAGCGCGACCCTGGCGCCCGCCCACGATGGGCCGGTCCGCACCCGGCAGCGCGAGGGGATGGCCCGAGCGGCGATGCCGCAGGGGCAGCCGAGCCCCGACCGTGACGTCGGCTCGCGTTGGACCGGGCCGCACCCGGCAGCGATGGCTGATGGCCCGAGCGGCTGGGCCGCAGGGGCAGCCGAGCCCCGACCGTAGCCTCGACTCGCGTTGAGCCGGGCCGCACCCGGCAGGCAAAGGGAATGACCCATCCCACGCCCCCCGGCGGCCCCACCCCTGGGCGTCCGGGTCACAGTCAACGTGCGGTGGAGGGACGGGAGTCAAGGGTGGAGCGCAGCGGAATCGGCGCAGCCGACGCGTAGCGCAGCGGAGCGCCCTTTACTGCCGGCCCGGAACCGCCACACTCCGCAAAACCCCGGACGCCCCCGCCCACCCCCAAAGGCACCGGCCCACCAAAGACGCCGAGAAGACCGAGCCGAAGTCACGCCGGAGCGAGAACGCAGAACTCGTTGCCCTCCGGGTCGGCGAGGCACGTCCACGGCGCGTCACCCTGACCGAAGTCGATGCCGGTCGCACCAAGCCCCCGCAACCGCGCCCCCTCCACCTCGTGATCGCCCCCGCGATAAGGCCGGAGGTCGAGATGGATGCGCGGCCGGGCCGACCGGTCCCAGCCGGTCCTCACACCCGGCGTGCGGAGGAACTCCAGGTACGGCCCGACACCCTTGGCAGAGCGCAGGCGGGCGAGGTCGTCAGTCACCTCGTGCGGGGTCCAGTCCATCGCCTCGTCCCAGAACCGGGCCATGGCACGCGGATCGGCACACTCGACCACCACCGCGGCCATCGGACCGGTGTCCCGGTAGATCTCCCGCGGCTCCAGCACGCAGAACTCGTTGCCTTCAGGGTCGGCCATGACCTGCCACGGGACGTCACCCTGGCCCACGTCGACGGGGGTCGCGCCGAGTTCCCTGAGACGTGCGACCAGCTCTGCCTGATGGGCGGCGGAGGTCGTGGCCAGGTCGATGTGCAGGGAGTTCTTCGCCGTCTTGGGCTGCGGGTCGGCGACGACGTCGATGACGACGGCGGTGGGGTCGGGGTAGGCGAAGCCCTCGGGTTCGAGGTTGGTCACGCCGGGGCCCTCGCTGTCGACGCCCCAGCCGAGCGCCGCCGCCCAGAAGCGGCCCAGCGCCGCGTCGTCCCGGGCCTTCAGATGGATCTGGACAAGTCGCGTCGTCATGCCGCAGATCCTAAAGCGGCGATCTTGCGCCGAGCCATCGAATAGGCGGCGCCCGCACCGCGGGCCGTCCTACGACAGGGGGGCCAGATCAAGTTCCGCCCAGACCGTTTTGCAGGGGCTGAAGATGACGGCGCCAAGGTCCGTCCCCAGCGGTCGGCGAGCGCCTCCACCAGGAGCAGACCCCGCCCCGACTCGGCGTCGACACAGGGGGGTTCGGGCCGCTGCGGCGGGGTGTGCTCCGGGCGCGCGTCCGTCACTTCGATACGGAGCGTGTCCGTCCCGCTGAGCGCGAGCACCAGGCGGAAGCTCCTGCCGGGCGCGTGGCCGTGCAGCACGGCATTGTTCGCCAACTCGGCGACGATCTGTTCCGCCGCCTCGAACGGGTGCGCCCAGCTGTGCAGTTGTTCCCGCGTAAGGAGCCGGGCCAGCCGTGCGCCTCTTCGCGTCGCGGAGAGCAGGATCTTGAACTGGTGTACGGGTGTGGGGGTTCCCGCCCGGGTGTTTTCTTGGTTCACGTCACTCAGCGTGGCCCCCCGTACGTACGGTGCATAGCGGTGCGTGGTGTGCGTACCGCAATTGTCCGGTGCGTGTCCCGGCCTGTCCTGGCTGTCTCGGTTGCTGTTCGGGTACGTGTGCGCGTTGGGCTTTGGACGGTACGACGGAGGCGGGCGCGGTGGAGTGTAACGACGCGGTGGATGAACCGGGGTGGGACGTCGACCCCGAGGACGAGATCAGTGCGGTCGTGGAGATGGTCGGCCAGCAGTTGAAGTTGCGGCGGGAGGCGGCGGGCATGCGCGTCGCCGAGTTCGCGGTGGCGATCGGTTACGGGGAGGACTTGGTCCGGAAAGTCGAGCGCGGGGCGCGTATTCCTCGTCCCGAGTACCTGGACAGGGTGGACGAGGTCACGGGCGCGGACGGGCTCGTCTCCGCGATGAAGGAGATGCGGGAGGCGAGGTATCCGAAGAAGGCGCGTGACTTGGCGAAGCTGGAGGCGCAGGCGGTCGAGATCGGGCTGTACAGCAACCACAACATCCACGGCTTGCTACAGACGGAAGAGCATATGCGGGCACTGTTCGAGATGCGGCAGCCGTCGTACTCGCAGGATCAGGTGGAGCGAGATGTGGCTGCGCGTATGGCCCGGCGGGCGATTTTCGAGCGCTCGCCTGCACCGACTCTGAGCTTCGTGCAGGAGGAGGCGACGCTGCGGCGCACCATCGGAGGGACAATGATGCTACGTCGGCAGCTCGAACACCTCACTACAGTGGCCGGGTTGCGAAACGTGACTTTCCAAGTGATGCCACTCGACTGTGAGAGCCATGCCGGAATGGGAGGCTTGATCGAAGTGCTGAAGTTCCGTGACGGTACGGCGGTTGGGCGCTCCGAGGGGGCGTTCAGCAGTCGCCCAGTCTCCGATCCCAAGCAGCTCAGGATCCTTGAGTTGCGCTATGGGATAATCCGGGCTCAAGCTCTCACGCCACGGGCGTCACTGGCCTTCATCGAGCAATTGCCGGGAGAGACATGATCCGCAAGGCTTCTGCCGGGGACGCCTCCGGACGTGAGTGGTTCAAGAGCAGCTACAGCAGTGGCAGTGAAGGTGACAGCTGTGTCGAGGTCGCCCTGGAGTGGCAGAAGAGCAGCTACAGCAGCAGCAACGAGTCCGGCGACTGCGTCGAGGTAGCCACCACCCCCCACACCATCCACATCCGCGACTCCAAAACCCCCCGCGCCCCCCACCTCACCCTCACCCCCTCCACCTGGTCCGCCTTCATCACGCACGCCTCCCAGGCCGCAGAGGCGTAAGACCAAGGGACGAGCATGCCCCCGCCCCTGGACAGGGGTAAAACGGGCCCACGCCTCTTACCCTGGCGTGCATGACTGATGACACCGACGGCGTCCTGCGCAAGCCCTACCGCGCCCTGAGCATTGGCATCGTCTCCGTCGTGCTGCTGATCGCGTTCGAGGCCACCGCCGTGGGGACGGCGATGCCCGTGGCCGCACGGGAGCTGGACGGC
The DNA here is from genome assembly GCF_042881135.1 of Streptomyces sp. NPDC058284. Lineage (NCBI taxonomy): Bacteria > Bacillati > Actinomycetota > Actinomycetes > Kitasatosporales > Streptomycetaceae > Streptomyces > Streptomyces sp. NPDC058284. Next base: position 203,942 of record NZ_JBHVYE010000015.1, on the reverse strand, counting down.
GTGTCCCTGTACGCCTTCGCGTTCTCGGGGTACTTCACGACCAGCCTCTTCGGCATGGTGCTCAGCGGGCAGTGGGCCGACCGGCGAGGACCGCTGGGGCCGGTCGCCATCGGGATCTCGCTGTTCGCGGCGGGGCTGCTGCTCAGTGGGACCGCCGGGTCGATGTGGCTGTTCATCGCGGGGCGGGCCGTGCAGGGGCTCGGCGGCGGACTGGTCATCGTCGGGCTGTACGTGATCGTCAGCCGTGCCTACCCCGAGCACCTGCGGGCGTCGATCATGGCGGCGTTCGCGGCGGGCTGGGTCGTGCCGTCCGTGGTGGGGCCGCTGATCGCGGGGACGGTCACCGAACACCTCGGCTGGCGCTGGGTCTTCGTCGGCATCCCGGTCCTCGTGACCGCGCCGCTCGCCCTCGCGCTGCCCGCGATACGGCGGACGGCGTCCGGGCCCGCCGACCCGGACGCGCCGGTGGCCGCGTTCGACCGGCGGCGCATCCGGCTCGCGCTGGGGATCTCGCTGGGGGCGGGGCTCCTCCAGTACGCCGGGCAGGACCTGCGCTGGCTCTCGCTGCTGCCCGCCGCGGCAGGCGCCGCCGTCCTCGTGCCCGCCGTGCTGGGGCTGCTGCCCAAGGGGACGTACCGGGCCGCGCGCGGACTGCCGTCCGTGGTACTGCTGCGCGGTATCGCGGCGGGGTCGTTCGTCGCGGCCGAGTCCTTCGTGCCGCTGATGCTCGTCACCCAGCGCGGGCTGAGCCCCACCATGGCCGGGCTTTCGCTGGCGGTGGGCGGGGCGGCCTGGGCGCTCGGGTCGTACGTCCAGTCGCGGCCCCGCATGGAGCCCTACCGGTCGCGGCTCGTGACCTCCGGGATGGTGCTCGTCGCGGGCGCGATACTCGCCGTGCCGACCGTCCTCGTCGAGGCCGTGCCCGTGTGGGTCGTGGGTGTCGCGTGGGGCTTCGGGTGCTTCGGGATGGGCCTGGTCATCGCCTCGACCAGCGTGCTGCTGCTGCGGCTCTCCGCGCCCGCCGACGCCGGGTCGAACTCGGCCGCGCTACAGATCTCCGACGGACTCTCGAACGTCGTCCTGCTCGCCGCGGGCGGCGCCGCGTTCGCCGCACTCGGCGGGGGTTCGGTGGGTGTCGGCCACGGGGCGGGGGAGAGCGCGGGCTCGCATCCGGCGGCCTTCGTTGCCGTCTTCCTGCCGATGGCCGCGGTCGCCCTCGTCGGGGCGTGGGTGGGGACGCGGCTCCAGGGCCCGAGCGGGACCGTGCCGGACGCGGCGGCGGTCCCGGCGGCGGACGGGACGGGAGTCGTGGTGACCGACGTGGTGACAGACGTACGAATGGACGTCCTGTCGGACAGCGGGCCGGATGCGGTGTCGGACGTACGGACGGAGGTGCGGACGGAGAAGTAGGCGGGTGCGGTCCCGGCGGGGCGCGGCGACGGGGGGCTGCGGGCGGACGTGCAGGGGGACATGCGTACCGGCACCCCCACACACCCCGCGCCTCCGTGTGAGACCCGTCGCACCCGCCCCGGTCGCCGCCCCGGCCTCGGGCTCGCGCCCACGCATCACCGGTAAGGTGGCCCGGTTGTCATACGTGCCGCCGACCGCGAACCCGGAGACCGTGACTACCACCAGCGCCGCCGCCACCTCCTCGCACCACCTGTCGCCCGCGTTCCCCGGGCGGGCCCCCTGGGGCACCGCCAACAAGCTGCGCGCCTGGCAGGAGGGCGCGATGGAGAAGTACATCCAGGAGCAGCCGCGAGACTTCCTCGCCGTCGCCACCCCCGGCGCCGGCAAGACGACGTTCGCGCTCACGCTCGCGTCCTGGCTGCTGCACCACCACGTCGTCCAGCAGGTCACCGTGGTCGCGCCCACCGAGCATCTGAAGAAGCAGTGGGCCGAGGCCGCCGCCCGTATCGGCATCAAGCTGGACCCCGAGTACAGCGCGGGGCCCGTCAGCAAGGAGTACCACGGGGTCGCCGTGACGTACGCGGGCGTCGGCGTACGCCCGATGCTGCACCGCAACCGCTCCGAGCAGCGCAAGACCCTCGTCATCCTCGACGAGATCCACCACGCGGGCGACAGCAAGTCGTGGGGCGAGGCGTGCCTGGAGGCGTTCGAGCCGGCGACGCGGCGGCTCGCGCTCACCGGTACGCCGTTCCGGTCCGACACGAATCCGATCCCCTTCGTCACGTACGAGGAGGGGAACGACGGCATCCGGCGCTCCTCCGCCGACTACACCTACGGCTACGGCAGCGCGCTCGGCGACGGCGTCGTGCGGCCCGTGATCTTCCTCTCGTACTCCGGCAACATGCGGTGGCGCACGAAGGCCGGTGACGAGATCGCCGCGCGGCTCGGCGAGCCCATGACCAAGGACGCCGTGTCGCAGGCGTGGCGCACCGCGCTCGACCCCCGGGGCGAGTGGATGCCGAACGTCCTGAAGGCCGCCGACAAGCGGCTCACCGAGGTCAGGAAGGCCATTCCCGACGCGGGCGGCCTCGTCATCGCCTCCGACCAGGACTCCGCGCGCGCCTACGCCAAGCTGATCCGCGAGATCACCGGGTCCAAGGCCACCGTCGTCCTCTCCGACGACACCGGCGCGTCCAAGCGGATCGACGACTTCGCCGCGAGCACCGACCGGTGGATGGTCGCCGTCCGCATGGTCTCCGAAGGCGTCGACGTACCGCGCCTCGCGGTGGGCGTGTACGCGACGACGATCTCCACGCCGCTCTTCTTCGCGCAGGCCGTCGGCCGTTTCGTACGGTCCAGGCGGCGCGGCGAGACCGCGTCCGTCTTCCTGCCCACCGTCCCCGACCTGCTCGGCTTCGCCAACGAGATGGAGGTCGAACGCGACCACGTCCTCGACAAGCCGAAGAAGGAAGGGGAGGAGGACCCCTACGCCGAGTCCGAGAAGGAGATGGACGAGGCCAACAAGGAGCAGGACGAGGACACCGGGGAGCAGGAGCAGTTCTCCTTCGAGGCCCTGGAGTCCGAGGCCGTCTTCGACCGGGTGCTCTTCGACGGCGCCGAGTTCGGCATGCAGGCGCACCCGGGCAGCGAGGAGGAGCAGGACTACCTCGGCATCCCCGGGCTCCTCGAACCCGACCAGGTGCAGATGCTGCTCCAGAAGCGGCAGGCCCGCCAGATCGCCCACAGCAGGAAGAAGCCGGACGACGAGGCCGACCTCCTGGAAATCCCCGCCGAACGGCGCCCCGTCGTCTCCCACAAGGAACTCCTCGGGCTCAGGAAGCAGCTGAACACGATGGTCGGCGCGTACGTCCACCAGAGCGGGAAGCCGCACGGGGTGATCCACACCGAGCTGCGGCGCACCTGCGGGGGGCCGCCGAGCGCGGAGGCCACGGCAGGCCAGCTGCGCCAGCGCATCGAGAAGGTCCAGGAGTGGGCCACCCGGATGAAGTGAGGGCTGAGCCGCTGGTTCCGAGTGGGGAGGTGGTGTGCGAATGCCGTGCGCGCCCCTCGCTGGCGCCCACCGCGTAACGGGGCAATGGGGGGCGCTAGGGGCGCCCCGGTGCCCGGATTCTGGACGAAGTCTTCCGCTGAGCGGGACGGCCTCGCTAATGTCCCCGCACAGCACACGCCCCGTGGCAGCGCCGCCGCGGAGCGCAGCCGGTGTTCCGACCGGCGGCCTCTGACGCGCGTCGCCCACGGGACCGGCGACGCAACCGCCGCGTAGGGGGGCCGCCGACCCTCACCTAAGGAGTGGGCGTCGTGACCGCGGAGACTTCCCAGACGCTCGACCGAGGACTGCGCGTCCTCAAGCTGCTGGCCGACACCGACCATGGGCTCACGGTCACCGAGCTGTCCAACAAGCTCGGTGTGAACCGCACCGTGGTGTACCGCCTGCTCGCCACGCTCGAACAGCACGCCCTCGTGCGGCGGGACCTCGGCGGTCGCGCCCGGGTCGGCCTCGGCGTGCTGCGGCTCGGCCGCCAGGTGCACCCGCTGGTGCGGGAGGCCGCGCTGCCCGCGCTGCGCTCGCTCGCCGAGGACATCGGGGCGACGGCACACCTCACCCTCGTCGACGGCTCGGAGGCCCTCGCGGTCGCGGTGGTCGAGCCGACCTGGACGGACTACCACGTCGCCTACCGCACCGGCTTCCGCCATCCGCTGGACCGGGGCGCCGCGGGCCGCGCGATACTCGCCGCCCGCCAGAGCCTGGTCACCGACCCCGGCTACGCGCTCACCCACGGCGAGCTGGAGGCCGGCGCGAGCGGCGCGGCGGCTCCCCTGGTCGGAGTGACGGGCCTTGAGGGCAGCGTGGGCGTGGTCATGCTGTCGGACTCGGTGCCGGAGAGAGTGGGGCCACGGGTGGTCGACGCGGCCCGGGAAGTCGCAGACGCGTTGCGCTGAGGCCGCGCGGAGGATCTGTTCCACGGGGCTCGGTCGATCGCCGGCTGCGCCGAGCTCGTCCTCAAACGCCGGACGGGCTTGATCATCCTCCCTCACGTTAGATTGATCCCGTGTTCTCGTTCTCTCGCCTCACGCGCCCCCAGACCCTCGCCGTCTGCGCCCTGCCCGTCGCGGCCCTGCTCGCCGTCGCGGCGTTCGCGCCGTTGCCGTTCGCCGTGGCGCAGCCCGGTGGCACGGCGAACGTACTCGGGGAGCACGAGGGCAAGCCGGTCCTCACGGTCTCCGGCGTCCCTACGCGCAGGACGAGCGGCGAGCTGCGCATGACGACGATCGTCGCGACGGGGCCGCAGATGGACATCCGTCTGGGCGACGTCGTCGACGGCTGGTTCCGTACGGACCGTGCGGTGATGCCCAAGGACTCCGTCTACCCCGTCGGCGACAACGTCAAGGAAGTCGAGAAGCACAACCTCGGCGACATGAAGGAGTCGCAGGACGAGGCCACGCAGGCGGCGCTCGCGTATCTGAAGGCGAACGGCGTCGACGACACGGACAAGGTGAAGGTCAAGGCCGACCTCGGCAAGATCGGCGGCCCGAGCGCCGGACTGTTCCTCGCGCTCGGCATCATCGACAAGCTGGACGGCGACGGCAGCGGCGGTGACCTCACGGGTGGCCGCAGGATCGCGGGTACCGGCACGATCTCGGCGGACGGCGAGGTCGGCCCGGTCGGCGGCGTGGCCCTGAAGACGCAGGCCGCGCGGCGTGACGGTGCGACGGTCTTCCTGGTCCCCGAGGACGAGTGCTCGGACGCTCAGTCGGAGCTGCCGAAGGGCCTGCGCCTGGTGCCGATCAAGACACTGAAGGGAACGGTCGACTCACTGCGGGCCCTCGGGAAGGGCGGGAAGGTCCCGAGCTGCTGACGAGCCGGAGCCCCAACTCCACCAGGGTCCATCCGAGTTGCGTGCGGAGATGGTGGTGGGTTCCTCTGCTGGGTGCCGCTCGCCGCAATTCCCGCGCGCGGGCGTCGTGCAGGATCAGGTGGATGTCGGAGTGCATGGCTTCGTTCCTCTCAGTCGCCGTCGTCGTCGCTGTTGTCGGCCGGTCGGGTCGGGAACAGGTGGGAGTGGACCCGAACCCTGGCCGCGTCCGGGGTGCCCTTCGGCGGCGCCAACATCCGGTACTCCTCCATGAGTTCGTGGACCTTGTGGCTCAGCTCGGACGCGAGTTCCGGGGTCAGGTCCAGGGTGAAGTCGCTGATGTCCGAGGCCGCCCCCCACTCCTGTGGCCACTCGTGCCGCGTCGCGATCCAGGTGGACACCTCTTGGGCGCGCAGCGACGCGTACTCGTGCAGCACGGTGCTGAGGGCGCCGCGGACCTCGGGGTTCTCGTCGAGCATGAGCTCGGCGTCGGTGCGAATGCCCTGCTGGGCCGGGCGCCACCACCGCTCCCGCCCCTTGCCGCGATCGGGGTCGTCCTCCACGAACCCGTACTCCGCGAGCTGACGCAGGTGATAGCTGGTCGCGCCGCTCGACTCGCCCAGGCGCGCGGCGAGTTGAGAGGCGGTCGCCGGTCCTTCGACGCCCAGCGACGTGAGCAGCCGCATCCGCAGCGGGTGCGCGAGCCCGCGCAGGGTGCGCGCGTCGAGTTCACGGACTTTGTGGGGCTTCGGCTGCTCCGTCATGGACTCAGCGTAGACATGCAAAGACTCCGTTGCAACGGTTTCTTTGCAACGGAGTCTTTGTAACTGAAGCCGGTCTACTCCTTGACGAACCCCTCCTCGACCAACCAGTCCTTCGCCACCTCATGCGGATCCTGACCGTCCACATCCACCTTGGAGTTGAGGTCCCGCGCCACCTTGTTGTTGAGCCTCTTCGTGATGGGGGCCAGGACCTCCGCGATCTCCGGATGCTTCTTCAGGGACTTGCTGTTGATCTCCGGCGCCGCGTTGTAGTTGGGGAAGAAGTGCTTGTCGTCCTCCATCGTCGTCAGGTTCATCGCCTTGATGCGGCCGTCGGTGGTGAAGACCTCGCCGTACGTGCAGGAGCCCTTGGCCGCCTGCGTGTAGATGATCCCGGTGTCCATCTTGGTGATGCTGGAGGACGGGATCCTCATCCCGTACGCCTTCTGCATGCCGGGCAGGCCGTCGTTCCGCGAGGAGAACTCGCTCTCCACACAGAGGGAGGCGGCCTTCGGGTCGGACTTGGACAGGGCCGCCACGTCCGAGAGCGTCTTCGTCCGGTACTTCGCCGCGTTCCTCTCGTTCATCGCCAGCGCGTACGTATTGTTGAGCGCGGCCGGGGTCAGCCAGGTGACACCGTTCTTCAGGTCGGCGTCGCGCACCGCCTGCCACTGCTTCCGCGGGTCCGTGATCGGCTTGGTGTTGCCCTGGTACGTGATCCAGGCGGTGCCCGTGTACTCGTACATGGCGTCCGCGTCGCCGCCCTTGACCGCCTCGCGCGCGCCGATCGAGCCCTGGATGCCCGTGCGGTCGAGCACATCCGCGCCGGCCGCCTGGAACGCGATGCCCATGATCGCGCCGAGGACCAGCTGCTCGGTGAACTCCTTGGACGTGACGGTGAGGTCGGCGCCCTTCAGGGGCAGGCCCTTGCCGATGGAGCCGGGCTTGACGTCGTCCACCATCGGACTGCCGCTGGTGAGCCCGCACCCGGCGACCAGCGCGCCGCCCAGGACGGCGATGACGGTCGTACGCGCGGTGACCTTGAGGTTCCTCATGTGTCCACCTCCAGGCCCCTCGGACGCAGCAGCAGTTCGGCCAGCGAGGCCAGCCAGTCGACCAGGAGCGCGAGCGCGATCGTCAGGATCGAGCCGAGCATCAGGACCGGCATCCGCTGGTTGGTCATGCCCGTCGTGATGAGGTCGCCGAGGCCCCCGCCGCCGCCGAACGTGGCGAGCGTCGCCGTGCCGACGTTGAGGACGAGCGCCGTGCGCACGCCCGCGAGGATCAGCGGGACGGCCAGCGGGAGTTCGACCTTGGCGAGGACGCCGAGCGGCGACATGCCGATGCCGCGCGCCGCCTCCAGGAGCGTCGGGTCGTTCGCCTTCAGGCCCGCGATCGTGTTGGAGAGGACCGGCAGGACGGCGTAGATGATGATGCCGATCAGGGCGGCCTTCTCGCCGATGCCGAGCCAGATCACCAGGAGCGCGAGGAGACCGATCGCGGGGGTCGCCTGACCGATGTTGGCCAGGGCCATCGCGACCGGGGCACCTTTGCGCAGCTTCTTGCGGGTCAGCAGGATGCCGAGCGGGATGGCGATGATGAGGACGAAGAAGGTGGAGATCGCTGTCAGTTGGATGTGCTGGCGCAGGCGGAGCCATACGTTGCCGTCGGCCAGCGCGTTCTCGGAGATCGAGTCGAGGTCGGCCTGCCGGAACCACCACCAGGTGATCAGCAGGACCACCGCGAGGACGGCGGGCAGGAAGACCAGCTTCTGCCAGACGACCTTGCGCGGCTGCCGCCGGACCGGCAGGGGCGGCGGCGGGGCCTCCTGCTCGGCCTCGCCCTCGTCACGGAAGGCGAGGCCCTTGACCTCGTGCTCGCCCTCGGGGCGGGACGCCTCACGCGGGGACGGCCTGCGGTCCGGGATCCGCGGTGAGCCCCCGGAGATGCCGCTCACGCCTTCGCCTCCCCGCCGTAGCCCTCCTGCTCCTGGTGGGTCAACCCGGCCCGCTGCTCCAGGAGTTGCTGCTGGTGCTCGATGGCTTCGAGCCGGTCCGCCTCCAGCATCTCGTGGACGGAGTTCATCAGCGTCTCCATGTCGACGACGCCCGTGTACTCGCCGCGCCGCCCGGTCACCGCGACCCGGCCCGCGTTGTCGGTGAGGACCGCTTCGAGGGCGTCGCGCAGGGTGGCGTCGCGCGTCACGGTGTCGTGGACGAGGGTGCCCGCGCGGGCCAGCGAGCCCTTGGCGCGCGTCAGGTCGCCGCGGCGCAGCCACTTGTAGGGGCGGCGGCGCTTGTCGAGGAGGAGCAGTTCGTTGGTGGCACTGGCGCGGAGCTTGTCGAAGATGTCCTGGAGGGGGTCGTCGACGGTCACCGTGGGGATGTCGGCGATCTCCACGTCGCGTACGCGGGTGAGATTGAGGCGCTTGAGGGCCGCGCCCGCGCCGACGAAACCGGAGACGAAGTCGTCGGCCGGGTTGGTGAGGATGGCCTCCGGGGTGTCGAACTGCGCGATGTGCGAGCGCTCCCGCAGCACGGCGATGCGGTCGCCCAGCTTGATGGCCTCGTCGAAGTCGTGCGTGACGAAGACGATGGTCTTGTGCAGCTCGTGCTGGAGCCGGATCAGCTCGTCCTGGAGGTGGTCGCGGGTGATCGGGTCGACGGCGCCGAAGGGCTCGTCCATGAGCAGTACGGGCGGGTCGGCCGCCAACGCCCTTGCCACGCCGACGCGTTGCTGCTGACCACCGGAGAGCTGACGGGGGTAGCGGTGGCGGAACTCGCCCGGATCGAGCCCGACCAGGTCCAGCATCTCCTCGACCCGTGACGTGATCCTCGACTTGCCCCAGCCGGTCATCCTCGGGACGAGCGCGATGTTCTGGGCGACGGTCATGTGCGGGAAGAGGCCGGACGACTGGATCGCGTACCCGATCTTGCGGCGCAGCTTCACCGGGTCCATGTCGGTGACGTCCTCGCCGCCGATGCGGATGCGGCCGCCGGTCGGCTCGATGAGCCGGTTGATCATCTTCAGGGTGGTCGACTTGCCGCAGCCGGAGGGGCCCACGAGGATCACGATCTCGCCGGCCTTGATCTCCATGTTGACGCTGTCCACGGCGGCCTCACCGCTGCCCGCGTAGCGCTTGGTGAGGTTCTCCAGCTCGATCGTGGCGCCGGAGGTGGCGGCGGACGCGGGCGCCTCGCCGGTGGTCGTCTCAGACACGGATCCCCCTCGAAATGGTCAGCCGGCCGATCAGGACGTACGCGGCGTCGAAGAGCAGCGCCAGGATGATGATCCCGAGCGTGCCCGCGAGCACCTGGTTGAGCGCGTTCTTGGAGCCGAGCGAGCCGATGCCGCGGAAGATCTCGTTGCCGAGCCCGGGACCCGACGCGTACGCGGCGATGGCCGCGATGCCCATCAGCATCTGCGTGGAGACCCGGATGCCGGTCAGGATGGGCGGCCAGGCGATCGGCAGCTCCACCCTGAAGAGCCGGGCGATGCGGGACATCCCGATGCCCTTCGCCGCGTCGACCAGCGACGGGTCGACGCCGCGCAGGCCGACGATGGCGTTGCGCACGATCGGGAGCAGCCCGTACAGGGTCAGCGCGACGACGGTCGGTGCGACGCCGAGGCCCACGACCGGGATCAGCAGGCCGATCATGGCCAGGGACGGGATGGTGAGGATGGTGGAGGTGACGGTCGTGGCGAGATTGCCCGCCCACTCGCTGCGGTAGGTGAGAACGCCGATCAGTACACCGATGACGGTGGCGACGACCATGCACTGGAAGACGGCGCTGGCGTGCTGATACGCGTCCGTCAGGAGTTGCTGGTGGCGGTTGCCGAGGTAGTCCCAGAAATTCACTGAAGTGCTCACCTCGCCTTTTCCGGAAGGTACTCACGAAATTCGGTGACTCAGGAATCTTTGGACGCCTGCTCCACCAGCGGGATGATCCGCAGCGGAACGGGATTTTCCATGACGATCGCCGTGGAAGCTCGGACGATGCCATCAAAGCCCACGACCCGGTCGATCACACGTTGGAGATCCGCGTTCGAGCGGGCCACGAGGCGGCAGAGCATATCGCCGTGGCCGGTAATCGTATGCAGTTCCAGCACCTCGGCCACGGTCGCCAAATGGGCCCGTACGTCCGCGCCCTGGCCCTGTTTGATCTCCAGGGTCGCGAAGGCCGTGACGGGGTAGCCGAGCGCCGCCGGATCGACCTCGGGGCCGAAGCCGCGGATGACTCCATTGGACTGAAGCCGGTCCATCCGCGCCTGCACCGTGCCGCGCGCCACCCCGAGCCTGCGGGACGCCTCAAGAACCCCGATACGCGGCTCACGCGCCAGGAGCACGATGAGCCTGCCGTCCAGATGATCGATCGCCATGCCGCCTCCGTGATGGTCATGATGTACAGATAGCCCGCCCATCCTGGCCAGGGACTGGTCGGATTGACCACTGAAAACGCGAACTATTGCGCACCTTGTCAATCGGGGGGAGCCTCGGGTCATGACTGAGACCACCACCCACACCACCCCGGACACCGCGCGCGAGGCCGACCCCTTCCCGGTCAAGGGAATGGACGCGGTCGTCTTCGCCGTGGGCAACGCCAAGCAGGCCGCGCACTACTACTCCACGGCGTTCGGCATGAAGCTGGTCGCCTACTCCGGACCGGAGAACGGCAGCCGCGAGACCGCGAGTTACGTGCTCACGAACGGCGGTGCGCGCTTCGTCTTCACCTCCGTCATCAAGGCCTCCACCGACTGGGGACACTTCCTCACCTCCCACGTGGCCGAGCACGGTGACGGCGTCGTCGACCTCGCCATCGAGGTCCCGGACGCGCGCGCCGCGTACGCCTACGCCGTCGAGAACGGTGCGCGCGGGATCACGGAGCCGTACGAGGTCAAGGACGAGAACGGCACGGTCGTGCTCGCGGCCATCGCCACGTACGGCAAGACCCGCCACACCCTGGTGGAGCGCTCCGGGTACGACGGCCCGTACCTGCCCGGTTTCGTGGCCGCGAACCCGATCGTCGAGCCGCCGGCCAAGCGCACCTTCCAGGCGATCGACCACTGCGTCGGCAACGTCGAGCTCGGCAAGATGAACGAGTGGGTCGGCTTCTACAACAAGGTCATGGGCTTCACGAACATGAAGGAGTTCGTGGGCGACGACATCGCGACGGAGTACAGCGCGCTGATGTCGAAGGTGGTCGCGGACGGCACGCTCAAGGTCAAGTTCCCGATCAACGAGCCCGCCATCGCCAAGAAGAAGTCGCAGATCGACGAGTACCTGGAGTTCTACGGCGGCGCGGGCGTCCAGCACATCGCGCTCGCCACGAACGACATCGTCGCGACGGTACGCACGATGCGCGCGGCCGGCGTCCAGTTCCTCGACACGCCCGACTCGTACTACGACACCCTCGGCGAGTGGGCCGGTGAGACCCGCGTGCCCGTCGACATCCTGCGCGAGCTGAAGATCCTCGTCGACCGCGACGAGGACGGCTACCTGCTGCAGATCTTCACCAAGCCGGTGCAGGACCGGCCGACGGTCTTCTTCGAGATGATCGAGCGGCACGGGTCGATGGGCTTCGGCAAGGGGAACTTCAAGGCGCTGTTCGAGGCGATCGAGCGGGAGCAGGAGAAGCGAGGGAATCTCTAAGAGCCTGTGACCCATCGCCGGACAGGCTCTGCCTGTCCGGCGATTTCGCGTCGGGGGCGGGCTAGTGTGCCGTCATGGCCAGGATCAATGACGTCGGCGGGATGCAGGGGTTCGGGGCGCTCGACACACGTGACGACACCGAGCCCTTCCACGCCGACTGGGAAGCCCGCGTCTTCGCGCTGAACAGCGCACTCGTGCGCGAAGGCGTCTACAACCTGGACGAGTTCAGGGACGCCGTCGAGACGATGGAGCCCGCCGCGTACCTGGCGGCCTCGTACTACGAGCGCTGGTTCCACGCCATCCGTACGCTCCTGGAACGCAAGGGCGTGCTCGAACCCGGCGCGCTCGATGAGTGACCGCTTCGGGCCCGGCGCCCGTGTCCGCACCCTGGCCCACGACCCGCCCCACCACACCCGCCTGCCGCGCTACGCCCGCGGCAAGCGAGGCGTGGTCGTCGAACCCGAGGGCGCGCACGCGCTGGCCGACATCCGCGCGCAGGGCCGGGACGACGCCCCCGTCGAGCAGGTCTACGCCGTGCGCTTCACCGCCCGGGACCTGTGGGGCGAGGGCGATCACCACGTCGTGCTCGACCTGTGGGAAAGCTATCTGGAGCCGGAGGACGACACCCCATGAGCGGTACGCACACGGACGCGCGGATCTCGCGCCAAGTACGGCGCCTCGAAACCCTGTTGGAGGAGCGCGGCATCGTCGTCGGCGCCGTGCTCGACGAGATGCTCGACGCGTTCCTCAGCGGCGCGACCCCGCTGAACGGGGCCCGCGTCGTCGCGCGCGCCTGGACCGACCCGGCGTACAGGGAGCGGCTCCTCGCCGACGGCACGGCCGCCGTCACCGAACTCGGCCTCTCCGCAGGGGGAGTGCAGCCGCAGCGGCTGCGCGTCGTCGAGAACACCGAGGACACCCACAACGTCGTCGTCTGCACCCTCTGCTCCTGCTACCCCGTCCGGCTGCTGGGACCCTCACCCAGCTGGTACAAGAGCGAGGCCTACCGCTCACGCGTGGTGCGCGAACCCCGCGCCGTGCTCGCCGAGTTCGGCCTCCGGCTGCCGTCCACCACCCGCATCACCGTCTGGGACTCCAGCGCCGAGACCCGCTACCTGGTCCTGCCGCGCCGCCCCTCGTCCACGGCCTCCCTGACCGAGGAGGAGCTGGCGGCGCGGGTGACCCGCAACGCTCTGATCGGCACCGCCGCGCTCTGAGGCAGGCCTCAAGGGGCCCGGCGCTTCGGCGGTCGCGGCTTCGGCATGGGGGCGGGCTTTTCGCCGGGCGGGGCGTAGACCTGCTCGGGCCCGCCCTCCTCCGGCTCACCCAGCGCGGCCAGCGCCTTCTTCGCCACGGGCACCCGCAGCGGCGAGAAGTAGGGGTTGATGCGCAGCGCCTCCCCGAGGTGGCGGCGCGCGGCGCCCTCGTACTCGAGGTCCCGCTCGATCTGCCCCCGGTGGAAGGCGAACAGGGCGCTGCGCGGCCCCTTGTCCATCGCCTTCGTGACCAGCTTCAGGCCCGCCGCGCTCTCCCCTGCCCTGTGCAGCGCCCAGCCCAGCGCGTCCGCCACCTGCGGACTGCGGTGCCGCTTGTACTCCGCGGTGAGCCGCCGCACCGCCGCGTCCGCGTCACCGTGGTCCGCGTCGAGGAGGCCGAGGAGCCGTTCGTCGTTCACGCCGGCCGCGCTCTCTTGCTTCACGCGCGCCCGCACCGTGTCGTACTGCGCCTTCGCCGCCGGTTTCAGCTTCAACGCCTCGTACAGCTCGCCCAGTTCGAGCGCGTACTCGGGAAGCGGCTGCCTGGCGAACGCCGAACGGTAGGCCTGCAGCGCCTCCGCGTTGCGGCCGAGCGAGGCCAGGGCGCGGGCCCGGCCCGCCAGCGCCGGATGGTGCCCGGGGTCGGCGGCGAGCGCCGCGTCGTAGCGGCGCAGCGCCTGCGCGGGCTCGCCCCGCTCCCAGGCGAGCTCCCCGACCCGGTGCAGGCAGGCCGCCCGCTCCGTCGGAGTCTCGGCGAGCGCCGCCGCGTCGGACAGCGCGGCGTCGGCGTTCTCGCGCCAGCCGCGGTCGCGGTAGACCTGCCCGGCGATGGCCCTGGCGGTGGCGCCCGCATTCAGCTCCCGCATGCTCTCCAGGGCCTTGTCGACGGCCTTCGCGTCGCCGAGGCCGCTGTACGCCTCGATCAGCGCCGGGTAGGACGTCCACCGCTTCGGTGCCTGCCCGGCCGCGAGCTCGCCCCACTTCCTGGCGGCGCGGTAGTCGTGCCGGGCGTCGGCGAGCGCGGCGAGCCCCGTCAGGGCCTCCGGATTCCCCGCGGGCCGCGTCCGCAGCGACGTGTTCAGTGCGTTCTCGGCCCTCGGGAAATCCGTCACATCGGAGGTCCGCACCCCCCGCGCCACCAACGCCGAGCCGAGCACCGCCCAGGAGTGGTCGTCACCGGGATGGGCCCGCAGATGGGCCTCGCGCTCGCCGATGAGCGCCGCCAGATCGGGCAGCGCGGCGGGCACGCCCGCCCCCACGGCCGCCATCGCCCGTCCGGCGGGCCCCAGCGCGGGCGGCGCCGCCTCCTCGGTGTCCGGGGGCAGCAGCACGAGCACACCGCCGAGCACCGCGCTCCCCGCTGCGGAGGCGATCAGAACACGCTTCACCGAAGGCTTCATGGCGTTCACTGTGCGTCAATACGAAGAGCACATCCCGGCATGCGGAACGGCATCGCACGCGGGTTCACACCGATGGCCCCGAGTGCGAGGCTGTGATCATGAGCCGCACGCTGATCGACCTCCTTCAGGAGGGCCTCCCCGCCGAGGCGCTCCTCACGGACCCGGACGTCACGTCCTCGTACGCGCACGACATGGCGAGCTTCTGCGCCGCGGGCGCCCCGGCCGTGGTGGTCCTGCCGCGCACCGTCGAGCAGGTCCAGCACGTCATGCGCACAGCCACCGAGCTGCGCGTCCCCGTGGTGCCGCAGGGCGCCCGCACCGGCCTGTCCGGCGCCGCGAACGCGAGCGAGGGGTGCATCGTGCTCTCCCTCGTCAAGATGGACCGCATCCTGGAGATCAGCCCCGTCGACCGCATCGCGGTCGTCGAGCCGGGCGTCGTCAACGCCACGCTCTCCCGCGCGGTCGGCGAGCACGGCCTGTACTACCCGCCGGATCCCTCCAGTTGGGAGATGTGCACCATCGGCGGGAACATCGGGACCGCCGCGGGCGGCCTGTGCTGCGTGAAGTACGGCGTGACCGCGGAGTACGTACTCGGCCTCGACGTCGTCCTCGCCGACGGACGGCTCATGAGCACCGGACGCCGCACCGCCAAGGGCGTCGCGGGGTACGACCTGACCCGGCTCTTCGTCGGCTCCGAGGGCAGCCTCGGCATCGTCGTCCGCGCCGTCCTCGCGCTCAAGCCGGAGCCACCCCGGCAGCTCGTCCTGGCCGCCGAGTTCGGCTCGGTGCAGGCCGCGTGCGACGCCGTCTGCGCCGTCATGGAGGGCGGCCACGTCCCCTCGCTCCTCGAACTCATGGACCGTACGACGGTGAAGGCCGTCAACGACCTGGCCCACATGGGCCTGCCCGAGACCACCGAGGCACTGCTGCTCGCCGCCTTCGACACCGCGGACCCCGTCGCCGACCTCGCCGCCGTCGGCGCGCTCTGCGAGGCCGCGGGCGCCACCCAGGTCGTCCCGGCCGAGGACACCGCCGAGTCCGAACTCCTGCTCCAGGCCCGCCGGTTGTCCCTCACCGCGCTCGAAGCCGTCAAGGGCAGCACGATGATCGACGACGTGTGCGTGCCGCGCTCGCGCCTCGCCGACATGCTCGGCGGCGTCGAGCGCATCGGCGAGAAGTACGGTCTGACCATCGGGGTCTGCGCGCACGCGGGCGACGGCAACACCCACCCCACCGTCTGCTTCGACGCGGCGGACCCCGACGAGAGCAGGCGCGCCCGCGAGTCCTTCGACGAGATCATGGCCCTCGGTCTGGAGCTCGGCGGCACGATCACCGGCGAGCACGGCGTCGGGGTCCTCAAGAAGGAGTGGCTGGCGCGCGAGATCGGTCCCGTGGGGGTCGAGATGCAGCAGGCCATCAAGGCCGCCTTCGACCCGCACGGACTCCTCAACCCGGGCAAGTTGTTCTGAGGACAGGCTCTGGCACAGGCTCTGAGGCGGCCCGGGCAAGCCGGTCCGGTCACGTTCCGCGTACACCCCCGTGGCGGCGGAGCTCACTCACCGTCCTTGGACTCGTCCGAGGGCCACGGGTCGCGCAGCCACAGGTCGTCCGCGTGGCCGCGGCCCGAGGCGGGTGCCAGCAACTCGGCGAGGCCGTCGTCGAGGCCGAGCTGCTCGGCCTCGGAACCCGGCGGGACCACCCGCAGCGTCCGCTCGAGCCACGCGGACACGGCGGCGGCCGGGGCTTCGAGGAGCGCGTCGCCGTCCGGCGAGCTGAGAGCCATCAGGACGACGCCGCGCCCGTCCACCTTCGTCGGCCAGACCCGCACGTCGCCGTGGCCGCACGGCCTGAACACCCCCTCCACCAGGAGTTCGCGGGCGAATGTCCAGTTCACCGGGTGCTCGGAACCGATGTGGAAGGCGATGTGGACGGCGTAGGGGTCGTCGGTGCGGTAGGTGAGACGGGCCGGGACGGGCACGGCCCGCTCCGGCGAGAGGACGAGGTTGAGCTCCAGTTCGCGTTCCACCACGGAGTGCATGTCGATGCCCTGCCTTTCCCTGTAGGGGCCCTGGGAGCGGACCCGTACGAGTGGAGAGCGCGGGATCGCCGGAGCATTACGCGGGTTCGGGGAAGTTCTTCGGACGGCGGCTGTGCGGCGCCCTCGAAGGGGTGTGTTCGTACGCGGGGGATGTGTGGGGACCGTGCCCGGAAAGTGGTCCGAAGGGCGGGAGCCGCCCGACGGGACACGGAGGTCTGATAGATGTGGACCCCCCAGAAGACCCCCGAGCAGATACGGGACGACGGACATGAGCGCCCCAACTCCGGCCCCAGGCGACGACCGGCCGCGCGAAGGCTACTACCCCGACCCGTCCATTCCCGGATATGTCCGGTACTGGAACGGTGCCGCCTGGGTTCCCGGTACGAGCCGCCCCGCGCCGTCCGACGGCGAACCGCTCCCGGCGCCGCCCGGCGCGGGTTCCGGCGGGAGTTCCGGCGTCGGCGCGGGTGCCGCCGTGCCGCCCGCGGTGGAGGAGACGGGCCCCCACTTCTTCGACGAGGAGCCGCAGGACGGCCGGGCCGACGAGGCGGGCCGGCACGGTGCCAGGCCCGAGCCCGCCTCCGCCTGGGCCGCCGACGCGGGCCGGCAGGCCGGTCTCGGCGGTGAGCAGGAGCGCAGGGTGGCCTGGGGCGACCCGGCGCAGCCCGACCCGCGCGTGCCGAGCGACGCGGCGCCCCGGGCGGACGCTTCCACCGGCTCCGCGTCGGCGAAGACGGCGAAGTCTCCGGGCTCCGCCGGTCCGTCGTCAGGACCGGCTGGGCCGCCGCACGACGAGAGCGACCCCGGCACGGTCACGATCCGCGCCACGAAGCCGGGTTCGGCGAAGCCGGGCTCCGCGAAGCCGCCGGCCGCCGAAGGCACAGTGACGTTCCGCCGGCCGACGGGACCGGTCCTGCCTGCGGCGTCGGCGGGCACCGACGGCACGATGTCGATCCGCGCGATCCGCCCCAAGTCGGCGCAGCCGTCCACGCCGCAGCAGCAGCCGCCCGTACCGCAGCAGGGGACCACGCCGCCGCAGGCCCAGCCGCAACCTCAGCCCCCGCAGCAACCCCAGCAGAACGCCGTGCCGCAGCAGAGCGGCGCCCCCGCCCCCGCGCCCGCCCCCGTCACCTCAGGACCCGGTGGCGGCTCGCCCTCCTGGGCCCAGCAGGTGCACCAGCTGGCGCAGCCCCCGGCGGGTCCGGCCGCCCCGCAGCAGGGCGAGGGGCAGCCCGTCCTGCCGTGGAAGCCGGTGACGGAGGACCCGTTCGCCGCGCTCGCCCGTACCCAGGCCGCCGCCCGCCCGGCCGGACTCGGCAGACGCCTGGCGGCACGGCTGATCGACACGGTCGTCCTCGCCGCCGTCACCGGCGCCGTCGCGCTGCCGCTCGGCACCAAGGCCGCCGACCACATCGACAGCAAGATCGACGCGGCGAAGCTCTCCGGGGAGAAGACCACGGTCTGGCTGCTCGACGGCACCACCGCGGGCTACCTCGGCATCGTCCTCGCCGTCCTGCTGCTCTTCGGCGTCGTCTACGAGGCGCTGCCCACCGCCAAATGGGGCCGCACCCTCGGCAAGAGGGTGTGCGGCATCGAGGTGCGGGACATCGAGGAGCACGAGGCGCCGTCCTTCGGGGCGGCGCTGCGGCGCTGGCTGGTGTACAGCGTGCCGGGCGTGCTCGTGATCGGGGTGGTGGGCGTGGTGTGGTGCGTCTTCGACCGGCCGTGGCGGCAGTGCTGGCACGACAAGGCGGCGAACACCTTCGTCGCGGGGTGACGGGGTACAGAGACGGGCCCTGACGGGGTACAGAGAAGGGCCCTAACCCGGTCAGCCGCTCGCCGGATGCGGAGCGGGGGCCGTCGCGGTCGACTCGGGCCATGAGCACCGAACCGCCGCAGTACCCGCCCCCGGACGACGACCCGTTCAAGAAGCAGCCGCCGCACCAGCCCCCGGAGAGCGGCGGCTCCCCGTACGGCACCCCGCCCCCGGGTGGCGGCCCTCCTCCGGGCGGCGGCTCGCCCTACGACACTCCGCCCCCGGGCGGCGGCTCCCCGTACGGCACCCCGCCCCCGCCCTACGGGGGTGACCCGTACGGGGGTGGGCCCGGTGGCCACGGCGGGCAGGATCCCCTCGCCGGAATGCCTCCCCTCGCCGACAGCGGCAAGCGGGTGCTCGCCCGCATCGTCGACATGATTCTGGTGGGCATCGTCGTCGCCCTGCTGACGTGGGCCTTCGGCACCTCGGAGTACGACTTCGACCCGGACGACGTGAACACGGGCAAGTCGTTCGGCCAGTCCCTGCTGGCCGCCGTGCTCTACATCGCGTACGACACCTTCATGATTTCCAGGACCGGGCAGACGCTCGGCAAGAAGTGGCTGGGGATGCGGGTCGCGAACCTCAACGACGGGGCCACGCCGAGCATGCAGACCGCGCTCGCCCGCGCGGCCGTGCTCTGGCTGCCGTTCGCCTTCTGCTGCGCCTGCGTCTGGACAGCGATCTGCGGCGGCTGGAGCTTCTTCGACAAGCCCTACAAACAGGGCCTGCACGACAAGGCCGCCAAAACGGTGGTGGTCAGCGTATAGAGCGCGTCCGGAGCGACCGGGTCATGTGCCAGGTGGCGGCGGCGACACACTCATCCGGCGGGTTCGTGGCTTCGGGTCACGGGCCCGCCGGTTCGCGTACGGAGTCGGCGAGCACGGCGCGCCGGCCCGGGACGCGCTCGTCGGTGGTGGTGGCCACCGGCAGGACGCGTGCGGCGGGCGCCGCGGGCTGTTTGGGCGACGGCACCGTCACGGCGACCAGTAAGCCGAGGCCGAGCGCGGCCAGAGCTATCACCGCGATACCGACTCCCGAACCGGTCCGGGAGAGCAGCAGCATCGCGAGGGTCGAGAAGATGACGGTCACCGAACCGTAGGTGATCTGTGCGGTGGTCGGACGTGGCATGGGACGAGGCATGACGTGATCCGTCCTCGGCAGTGATCCCCCCACGTCTCGTGGACCATGGGGGCGGATGCGGATGGGGGAACGGCAGTATGCGAATCAAAGGGTGCTCGACGGCGGCGACTTGGGATGTGCCGCCTCGCGCTGTAGCGCACCGTCGATTGACTCTATTCCGCTGCATGCCCGACGGGAACGGGTAGTAAGCGTGACCTAACCCACGGTGCGGCAGCACAGGGGGCGCACGGGTTCATGGCGTCCACCAAGTGGACGGCGCGGCGCGCCCGTTGCCGTGCCCCGTGGGGGAGTGCTCCGTGTCCGGATAACGGTGCCCGGCGTCTGCATAGTGCACTTGGCCTGTGCAAGTCAAGGTCTGTCTTTTCTTCCGCGCTTCCGGTCGAATGTCGTCACTTGTGACGCGTACATCGCGCGCGGACCTCCTCCGACCGGGATATCGGTCCGCCACATTCTCGCGCGGGCGCGGGGGAGGACAGCATCAAGTGACAGTCAGAACACGGACGTTCAGAGCCACCGCGGTGGCCGTGGCGATGGCCGCGGCCACCGCGACCTTCGCGGCGGCGACGGCTTCGGCCGAGGACGGTGCCTCGGGCGGGGCGCAGGCCATCGACCGGCAGGACCCGTCGCGGGCCAAGGCGCAGGTCGACCACGACCTGGACGGCCCCTTCAGCAAGCAGCAGGCGCAGCAGCGCAAGGCGGCCCTGCAGCAGGTCGTCGCGGGCGACGCCAAGGTCCAGCGGAAGGGCGGCTCCCAGGTCGTCAAGCTCGACGACAAGAAGTACGTCGAGCTCGGCCGGGAGAAGACCGACAAGATCTTCACGATCCTGGTGGAGTTCGGGAACAAGGTCGACGACACGACCATGTACGACCCGGACGGCCCCGAGGGCCCCCAGCCGCCGGTCAAGAAGTACGGCGGCAAGCCCGGCCCGCTGCACAACAAGATAGCCAAGCCCGACCCGAAGAAGGACAACAGCACGGCCTGGCAGGCTGACTACAACCAGAAGCACTTCCAGGACCTGTACTTCGGCAAGGGCAAGGACAGCAAGGGCAAGGCGAAGCACTCGCTGAAGACCTACTACGAGAAGACCTCATCGGGCCGGTACTCGGTCGACGGCGAGGTCTCCGACTGGGTCAAGGTCGACTACAACGAGGGCCGCTACGGCTCGAACTACTGCGGCGACACCAACTGCCCGAACGTCTGGGACGCGGTCAAGGACGGCGTGACCGCCTGGGCCAAGGACCAGAAGGCCAAGGGCCGCACGGACGAGCAGGTCAAGGCGGACCTCGCCAAGTACGACCTGTGGGACCGCTACGACTTCGACGGCGACGGCGACTTCAACGAGCCGGACGGCTACATCGACCACTTCCAGCTCGTGCACGCGGGCGAGGACGAGTCGGCCGGCGGCGGCGCCGAGGGCACCAACGCCCTATGGGCGCACCGCTGGTACGCGTACGGCAACGACGCGGGCAAGACGGGCCCCTCGGACAACAAGGCCGGCGGCACCCAGATCGGCGACACGGGCATCTGGGTCGGCGACTACACGATGCAGCCGGAGAACGGCGGCCTCGGCGTCTTCGCCCACGAGTACGGCCACGACCTCGGTCTGCCCGACCTGTACGACACCTCGGGCAAGGGCGAGAACTCGGTCGGCTTCTGGTCGCTGATGTCGGCGGGGTCCTGGCTCGGCACCGGCAAGAACGCCATCGGTGACCTGCCGGGCGACATGACCGCCTGGGACAAGTTCCAGCTGGGCTGGCTCGACTACGCCAAGGCCAGGGCGGCGACGACGTCCGAGCACAAGCTGGGCGTCTCGGAGTACAACACCCGCCACCGCCAGGCGCTCGTCGTCGACCTGCCGAAGAAGGCCGTCACCACCGACGTCGTGAAGCCCGCCGAGGGCTCCAAGCAGTGGTGGAGCGACCAGGGCGACAACCTCAAGAACACCCTGACGCGCTCCGTCGACCTCACCGGCAAGTCCAAGGCGGAGCTCTCGCTCCAGGGCTGGTGGGACATCGAGGCCAACTACGACTACCTCTACACCGAGGTCTCGACGGACAACGGTGCCAACTGGACGCCGGTGGACGGCACCGCGGACGGCAAGCCGATCACCCGCGACGCCGGTGACAAGCCCGCGCTGACCGGTGCGTCGGGCGCGTACAAGAAGCTGCTCTTCCCGCTCGACGCCTACGCGGGCAAGAAGGTCGACGTCCGCTTCCGCTACGCCACGGACGGCGGCGCGGGCGGCAAGGGCTTCGCCGCCGACACGCTCGCGGTCACCGCGGACGGCGCCAAGCTGTTCGAGGACGGCGCCGAGGGCGGCGACAACGGCTGGACGGCGAAGGGCTTCTCGCGCATCGGCCAGTCCTTCACCAAGAAGTACGACCAGTACTACCTCGCCGAGAACCGTCAGTACGTGTCGTACGACAAGACCCTTGAGGTCGGCCCGTACAACTTCGGTTCCAAGGCGCGTCCCGACTGGGTCGAGCACTACCCGTACCAGACCGGCCTCATGGTCTGGCAGTGGGACACCTCGCAGAAGGACAACAACACCAGCGCGCACCCCGGCCAGGGCCTGATCCTTCCGGTCGACGCCCACGCCACGCCGCTGAAGTGGAAGGACGGCACGGTTCTGCGCAACAAGATCCAGCCGTTCGACGCGCCCTTCAGCAAGTACGCGACCGACGCGTTCACGCTCCACAACGCGGACGTCGCGCTGAAGATCAAGTCCCAGAAGGGCGTCCCGGTCTTCGACGACCACAAGGGCGTCTACTGGTCCAAGGAGAACCCCACGGGAAGTGTGAAGGTCACTGACACCAACACTCGGATCAAGATCGTAAAGCAGCCGAAGGATGGCTCGACGATCACGGTCCAGGTCGGCCCCTCCACGAAGTAGTTAGCGTTTTCGCAGGTCAAACCATGATCGGCCGTCGCCCTCTAGCGGGCGGCGGCCGATCGTGTTTAGGTGCGTCCTGTGGATTTCTTATTGACGCGGGGCCCGGACCGGGGCCTCGTCCGATCCTCAACGGGGGTGTGACCCAGCATGTCCGCAGGAGGTTTCTGCAAGCTGCCGAACGGCAGTGTGGTGGTGGCGCTGACCCTGCCGAGCCCGTCGCCGGGCGACGGCACGGTCAGGATGATCGTGCACGCCGTGAACCGCGCGAGGGCGCTGACCCGGCTGCGGAATCTGGGCCTGCGGGCGGTGTACCTGCGGGGCAACGCGGAGCCGCCGACGCCGGACGAGGTCACGGCGGTCCTGCACCATCCGGACGGCCTCATATGGCGCGGGGCGCCGGATGCCCTGAACGAGCTGTGGCACCCGATCAGAGCCTTGCGCAGACAGCCTCGCGGCGTGTCTCGCGCCAGCGGTTCGGGGGTCGCGTTCTAAGGGGTCGCCGCCCAGCCGGAGGTGCCGTCAAGGGGCGCGGGGAACTGCGCGAGCGGCCCCCGCCGGGGGGGTCGGCCGAAAGACGGGTTTGCTTGGCGGGTTCTGCGGGTGCGGGCGTGCCGTGGCTGGGCGCGCAGTTCCCCGCGCCCCTGGGTGGGCCTCGTTGCCGGCAGACGGCAGGTGGTCCTGGGGTGGGTCTCCTCGCCGCCGGGCCGGAGGTGCCGTCAAGGGGCGCGGGGAACTGCGCGCCCAGCCCCCGCCGGGCAGTCGTCAGACGACAGGCTTTCCCGTCAGTTCCACCCCGGCCGAGCGGAGCTCGGCCATCGCCGCCTCCGTGGTCGCCGCGGAGACCCCGGCCGTCAGGTCGAGAAGGACCGTCGTCCTGAACCCCTCCCGCGCCGCGTCCACCGCCGTGGCCCGCACGCAGTGATCCGTGGCGATGCCGACCACGTCCACCTCCGTGATCTCCCGGCTCCGCAGCCACTCCGCCAAGGAGACCCCGTTCTCGTCGACGCCCTCGAAGCCGCTGTACGCCGCCGAGTAGGCCCCCTTCGAGAAGACTCCGTCGATCGCGCCCGAGGCGACCGCGGGGGCGAAGTTCGGGTGGAAGCCGATGCCCTCCGTGCCGGCCACACAGTGCGGCGGCCAGGAGTCGACGTAGTCGGGGTGGTCGGAGAAGTGGTCGCCGGGGTCGATGTGGTGATCGCGGGTGGCCACGACGTGGCGGTAGCCCGCGGGGGCCTGGCCGATCAGCTCGGTGATGGCGGCGGCCACGTCCGCGCCACCGGCGACCGCGAGGCTGCCGCCTTCGCAGAAGTCGTTCTGCACGTCTACGACGATCAGTGCGCGGCGCATGAGGCGTGTCCTTCGCTCGGCAGGGCGGGATCGGTGGGGGACTCGGCCGGATGAACCGAGCGTAGAGACTTCACGTGCGTTGCGGGAGGGGGCGCCTGCGCGGCGCCCCCGAGGCCCACGGCCACACGGACGCGGACGTCAGACGTACTCCGTCGGAATGACCGCCTCGCCCCGCGACAGCTGCGTCGCAGAGAGCGGCAGCCCGCCGCGCGCGGCGGCGTGCCGGTCGCGGACCGCGTCCAGCGGCTCGCGGGCCACCACCTCGCCGCCCTTGACCAGCTCGACCAGGAGCTGCCGGTCGGC
Organism: Streptomyces sp. NPDC058284; assembly: GCF_042881135.1. Classification (NCBI taxonomy): domain Bacteria; kingdom Bacillati; phylum Actinomycetota; class Actinomycetes; order Kitasatosporales; family Streptomycetaceae; genus Streptomyces; species Streptomyces sp. NPDC058284. Next base: position 180,052 of record NZ_JBHVYE010000015.1, on the reverse strand, counting down.
CAGCGCCGTCGGCACGGGCCCGGTGCCGATGACCTCGGCCTCGGCGACCCCGTACGCGTCGGTCCTGCGCGCCGCCCACTTGCGGCCGCCCATCGAGGATTTGGCGCCGAGCGACTTCTTTGCCACCGGCTCCAGGGGGGCCTTGGGGTCCGCCGAGTGCGCGCGGGCCACCAGCTTGTAGACCATGGAGGCGGTGGGGTGCCCGGAGCCGGTGACGAGCTGCGTGCCCACGCCGTACGCGTCGACGGGCGCCGCGGCGAGCGAGGCGATGGCGTACTCGTCGAGGTCGGAGGTCACGACGATCTTCGTCTCCGTGGCGCCGAGCTCGTCCAGCTGCTGCCGCACCCGGTGGGCGACGAGCAGCAGGTCACCGGAGTCGATGCGGACGGCGCCCAGCTCGGGCCCGGCGACCTCGACGGCCATCCGGACCGCCTCCGTCACGTCGTACGTGTCGACGAGCAGCGTCGTGCCGCGGCCGAGCGAGTCGACCTGGGCGCGGAACGCGTCGCGTTCGTTGTCGTGCAGGAGGGTGAAGGCGTGGGCGCTGGTGCCGACGGTCGGGATGCCGTAGCGGAACCCGGCGGCCAGGTCCGAGGTGGTGGCGAAGCCGCCGACGTAGGCGGCGCGGGAGGCGGCGACGGCGCCCAGCTCGTGGGTGCGGCGGGCGCCCATCTCGATCAGCGGGCGGTCCCCAGCGGCCGAGGACATCCGGGAGGCGGCGGCGGCGATGGCCGAGTCGTGGTTGAGGATGGAGAGGATCACGGTCTCCAGGAGCACGCACTCGGCGAAGGAACCCTCGACCCGCAGGATCGGGGAGCCCGGGAAGTACACCTCGCCCTCGGGGTAGCCCCAGATGTCGCCGCTGAAGCGGTAGTCGGCGAGCCAGGCGAGCGTGGCCTCGTCGACGATGTCGCGCTCGCGCAGGAAGCCGAGGACACCGGCGTCGAAGCGGAAGTTCTCCACGGCGTCCAGGACCCGGCCCGTTCCGGCCACCACGCCGTAGCGTCGGCCCTCGGGCAGTCTGCGGGTGAAGACCTCGAAGACCGAACGCCGGTCGCCGGTGCCCGCTTTCAGTGCGGCCTGCACCATCGTCAGCTCGTACTGGTCCGTGAAGAGCGCTGTCGAGGGAACATCCACCGGCAGGCCCAGGTCCGCTGTGTTCATACGAAGGATGCTACCCCCAATCTCGTCACTCTGACGATTTCACGAGGCGCGCGGCAGGCCATTTGTGCGAGGCGCCCCGCGGGGTGGCAGCATGGGTCGGGTGAGTACGGCTCCCGCAGAAATCACCCGCCCGGATTCGGACGAAGAGGCGCTCGCCGTCCCCGAACCGGACGTGCCCTGGATCACGCTCGTGCACAACGACCCGGTCAATCTGATGAGTTACGTGACGTACGTGTTCCAGACGTACTTCGGCTACTCGAAGGACAAGGCCACGAAGCTGATGATGGACGTGCACCAGAAGGGGCGTGCGGTCGTCTCCAGCGGCACCCGTGAGGAGATGGAGCGCGACGTGCAGGCCATGCACGGCTACGGCCTGTGGGCCACCCTTCAGCAGGACCGCAAGTAGTGGCCCGCCAGCAGCGTACGGACCGGAAGCAGCGACGCATCTGATGCCAGGACAATTCGAACCGACTCCGGGCGGCGGCGCCGCCGTCGCGCTCGACGAGGTCGAGATCTCGATCATCCGTTCCCTCGCCGTGCAGCTCCTGGAGCTGATCGGTCCCGGTCCGGGTGGCGAGGTCTCCGACGACCCGCTCGCGGAGCTCTTCGCCGAGGGGCCGAGCGAGCCGCCCGCCGATCCGGTGATGCGGCGCCTGCTGCCCGACGCGTATGGCGGTCCGGCGAGCGAGGGCGGTCCGGGTGACGCCGAGGAGACGCGGGCGTACTCGGCGGAGTTCCGCCGTTTCACGGAGAACGACCTGCGTGCCAGGAAGCGCGACGACGCCCTGGCCGTGATCCGTTCGCTGGACTCGGTGAACGCCTCCGGCGACGGCGGAGCTGTCCTGAAACTGTCGGTCGAGGAGTCCCGGCAGTGGCTGGGCGCCCTCAACGACCTCCGGCTCGCGATCGGCACCCGCCTGGAGGTCACCGACGAGGACGACGCCGATCTGCTCTACAGCCTCCCGGACACCGACCCCCGCAAGCCGATGGTGATGGCCTACCTCTGGCTGGGCGGACTGCAGGAAACGCTGGTCGGGACGTTGCTGGACTGATTCCGGGCAGAATTCGGTGCATACGGCAGCGAAATTTGTTGTAGAGGACAGGTTCCGTTCACCGGACGGACCGTTCGCTCAGCGGACGCTCAAATCCGCATAACGATCGCGTCAAGTCGGTGCCCGCATTTAGGGTGCCAAGGGCGGTTTGTCCGCTTCTTCTTGTGGTGTACGCCACAGGTGGCTCATTCCCTCACTGTTGCCCCCGTGATAAATCTTCACGACCACTCGGTGACGCCACCCATGTCGCCGAGGGCGCTCGAGCCGGCAGACCGCCGGTAGCACTCCATCCATATCCGGGGGGATCAGGACCTGATCCGCAGCCACAACGCAGATGAGCGGGCGCGGATCAGCATGGAGAAAGGCGTCACCATGACCTCAGTGCAGGTCGAAGAGCACCACGACGAGCACGGCGGCAGTGGGGTCGTGCAGGGTTCGTCCGGCGAGGGCGAGGGGTATCAGCGCGGGCTCGGGGCCCGGCAGATCCAGATGATCGCGATCGGCGGTGCCATCGGCACCGGCCTGTTCCTCGGCGCGGGCAAGGCCATTCACAAGGCGGGGCCCAGCCTCATCCTGGCGTACGCCATCGCGGGCCTCGTCATCTTCTTCATCATGCGGGCGCTCGGCGAGCTCCTCATGTACCGGCCCGTGTCCGGCTCCTTCTCGGAGTACGCACGCGAGTTCATGGGCCCGTTCTTCGGCTTCGTGACCGGCTGGACGTACTGGCTCTTCTGGGTCGTCACCGGCATCACGGAAGTCACCGCGGCCGCCCAGTACATGCAGTACTGGACCCACGACTCCTTCCCGCAATGGGCGTACGCGCTCGTCTTCACCGTCATCCTGTACGGCGCGAACCTCATCTCCGTGAAGCTCTTCGGCGAGCTGGAGTTCTGGTTCTCGATGGTCAAGGTCACCGCCATCATCGGCATGATCCTGATCTGCGTCGGCATCCTCACCATCGGCTTCTCCGACGCCGGTGACACCGCCTCCGTGACCCACCTGTGGGACGAGGGCGGCTTCTTCCCCAACGGCATCGGCTCCACGCTGATGACGCTCCAGATCGTGATGTTCGCCTTCCTCGCCGTCGAGCTCGTCGGCGTCACCGCGGGCGAGTCCAAGGACCCGAAGACCGTCCTGCCCAAGGCCATCAACACCGTGCCGTGGCGCATCGCCGTCTTCTACGTCGGCGCGCTCATCATGATCCTGTCGGTCGTCCCGTGGACGACGTTCAAGCCCGATGTCTCGCCGTTCGTCGCCGCCTTCGAGAAAATGGGCCTCGGCGTCGGCGCCGCCATCGTGAACTTCGTGGTCCTCACCGCCGCGCTCTCCTCCTGCAACTCCGGCATGTACTCCACCGGCCGCATGCTGCGCGACCTGGCGCTCAACGGCCAGGGCCCGAAGTTCTTCACCAAGCTCACGAAGAACGGCCTGCCGCTGATCGGCACCACGGCCTCCGCCGCGTGCATGCTGGTCGGCGTCTGGATCAACTACCAGTGGCCCGGCAAGGCGTTCACCTACGTCGTCTCCTTCGCGACCATCTCCGGCATGTGGGCCTGGATCATGATCCTCGCCTGCCAGATCCGCTACCGCCGCAAGGCCGACCGCGGCGAGCTGCCGCAGTCCACCTTCCGGGCGCCCGGTGCCCCGTACACCAGCTGGTTCGCGCTGCTCTTCATCGGCATGGTCATCGTGATGATGGGCATCGACAAGGACAACCGTGTCTCGCTGTACGCCGCCCCGGTCTGGGCCGCGATCCTGACGGTGTCGTACCTGGTGCTCAAGAGCCGCAACCCGCAGGCGGCCGCCTTCAACAAGCGCAAGACCGCCGTCGACGGCTCGGTCACCGCCGACAGCACGCCGGTCGGGAAGGACTGACACCGCTTCCCAGAGCGTTGTCCAGCATTCGGGCCCGCCCGTACCACACTTCGGTACGGCGCGGGCCCTCTGCTTATCCTGACTCCCATGCTGACCCTCACCCAGGCCCTCCACGACCAGATCGTCGCGCACGCGCGCCAGGACCACCCCGACGAGGCCTGCGGCGTCGTCGCGGGCCCGGCGGGCACCGGCCGCCCCGAGCGGTTCATCCCCATGCTGAACGCCGCGCGCTCGCCCACGTTCTACGAGTTCGACTCGGGTGACCTGCTGAAGCTCTACCGCGAGATGGACGACCGCGACGAGGAGCCGGTGATCGTCTACCACTCGCACACGGCCACCGAGGCCTACCCCTCGCGCACCGACATCACCTACGCCAACGAGCCCGGCGCCCACTACGTCCTGGTCTCCACGGCGGACACCGACGGCGCGGGCCCCTTCCAGTTCCGCTCGTACCGCATCGTGGACGGCGAGGTCACCGAAGAAGAGGTAAAGGTCGTACAGGCATACTGATCTTTACCAACGAGGGCGGCAGGAGCCAGGAAGCCGGTGCGAACCCGGCACGGTCCCGCCACTGTGACCCCACCCCATAGTCGGGGCGGGGGAGTCAGGAACTGACCTGCCGCCTTCCTCCCACGCAACGCAGGGGACGCGGAAATCCCCTGGAGGAGGCAGTCCCGTCATGCCCCGGTCCCACCGGCCCCTGCGCGCCCTCGTCACGGCCGCCCTGCTCGCCCCGCTCGCCGCCTGCTCCACCTCGGCGGCGGACGACGACTCCGGGCCCGCCGCCAAGGCCGCCGGATTCCCGTACACCGTCACCAACTGCGGCGTGCGGACGACGTACGACGCACCCCCGAAGCGCGCCGTCACCATGAACCAGCACGCCACCGAAGTGATGCTGGAACTCGGCCTGAAGGACCGGCTGGCCGGTACCGCCTACCTCGACGACGAGGTCCTGCCGAAGTACAAGAAGGCGTACGAGTCGATCCCGGTGCTCGCCAAGGAGTACCCCTCCTACGAGAAGCTGCTCTCCGCCAACCCCGACTACGTGTACGGCGGTTACGCGAGCGCCTTCCTCGCCGGTGACGGACGCAGCCGCTCGGCCCTCGCCAAGTCCGGCATCGACAGCCGCCTCAACATCGAGGGCTGCGCCGGGCACCCCGTCTCCATGGACGACGTCTACCGCGAGGTCCGCGAGGTCGGCGCCACGTTCGGGGTGCGGGCGCGGGCCGAGAAATGGGTGAGCGCCGCCCGCCGTGAACTGGCCGCCACCGCGGAGAAGTCACGGTCCCGGTCCAAGGGTGAGAAGCCCCGCTCCGTCTTCGTCTACGACAGCGGCGACAAGACCGCGTTCACGGCGGGCGGCCGGGGCATCGGCAACGACATCATCGAGCGGGCGGGCGGCCACAACGTCTTCGCCGACGTCGACAAGTCCTTCACCGACGCGTCCTGGGAGAAGGTCGTCGAGCGCAAGCCCGAAACGATCCTGACCCTCGACTACGGCGCCATGACCGTCACCCAGAAGAAGAAGCGCCTCCTCGACGACCCGGCCCTCCAGGACGTCCCCGCCATCAAGAACGAGAGCTTCGCGGTCCTGCGCCTGTCGGACGTGGTCACGGGCGTACGAGCACCGGAGGCGGTGAGGAAGCTGGCGGCGCAGCTGTGAGCCGGACCATTCAGCGCGTGGGTCGGATCACCCAGCCCGTGGGGCGGATCATCCAGCGCGTGGGGCGGACCACCCAGCCCGCGGGGCGGATCATCCAGCCCGTCCGGCGTTTGAGGACGAGCCCGAAGGGCGATGGGCCGAGCTCACGGGGGCGGCACCTGACGATACTGACCGTCCTCACCGCAACCCTGGCGGCCACCGCCCTCGCCGGTCTCGCACTCGGCTCCGTGCGGATCCCCCCGGCCCACGTCATGGAGATCCTCACCGGCAGAGCGGAACCCTCCCCGTTCAGAACCATCGTCCTCGACGTAAGACTCCCGAGAGTCATCCTCGGAGCCACCGTCGGAGGCGGCCTCGCAGTCATCGGCGCCGTCCTCCAGGCCCTCGTCCGCAACCCCCTCGCGGACCCGTTCCTGCTGGGCGTCTCCTCCGGCGCCTCGGTGGGCGCCGTCTGCGCCATCGTGCTCGGCGGCGTCTTCGGCCTCGGCGCCGCCCTGTCGACCACCGTCACCATCCCGGCCGCCGCCTTCGCGGGTGCCCTGCTCTCGCTCGTCCTCGTCTACGCCCTGGCCAGAAGCGGGGGCGGCGGCTTCGCCACTGGCCGGCTGATCCTCGCGGGCGTCGCCGTCTCGTACATCCTGACCGCGCTGACCAGCCTCATCCTGGTCACCGCCGACAGCGCGGACCACGTCAAGGAAGTCCTCTACTGGACGCTCGGCGGCCTCGGCAGCGCCCGCTGGGACATGCTCGCCCTGCCCTGCTCCGTCCTCATCCTCGGCACGGCCCTCCTCGTCGCCATGGCCCGCCCCCTCGATCTGCTCCTCGCGGGCGAGGAGGGCGCCACCGTCCTCGGCCTGGACGCGACCCGCTTCCGTGTCACCGTCTTCGTCCTCGCCTCCCTGCTGACCGGTGTCCTGGTCGCCTACAGCGGGGCCATCGGGTTCGTCGGCCTGATGGTGCCGCACGCCGCCCGCATGCTGGTCGGCGCCGCCCACCGCGCGCTGTTGCCGGTCGTGGCGCTGATGGGCGCGGTCTTCCTGGTCGCCGCCGACCTCGCCGCGCGCACCGTCGCCGCGCCGCAGGACATCCCCGTCGGCGTGCTCACCGCGCTGACCGGCGGCCCCTTCTTCCTCTGGCTGCTGCGGCGACGTACCGAAGGAGTCCCGGCATGAACGCGCGGAACCCCGGCACGAGCGTGGAACCGGGTGGCCCCCGCCCCACCGGCGAGCTGCGCACGGAAGGCCTCTCCTACGAGATCGGCGGGCGCCTCCTCGTCGACGCCGTCGACCTCACCGCCGCCCCCGGCGAGACCGTCGGCGTCGTCGGCCCCAACGGCAGCGGCAAGACGACACTGCTGCGCTGCGTGTACGGCACCCTGCGTCCCACCGGGGGCCGCGCCCTCCTCGACGGCGACGACCTGCACACCATGACCGCGAAGGCGCGCGCCCGGCGCCTCGCCACGGTCCCGCAGGACGGCCAGGCCGCCTTCGAGCTCAGCGTCCGGCAGGTCGTCGCGATGGGCCGCTCCCCGCACAAACGGTTCTGGGAGGCGGACACGGCGGCCGACGACGAGCTGGTCACGGCGGCGCTCGCCAGGGTCGGCGTCGGGGAACTGGCCGACCGCGCCTTCCCCTCCCTCTCCGGCGGCGAACGCCAGCGCGCCCTCGTCGCCCGCGCCCTGGTGCAACAGCCCACCCTCGTCGTCCTCGACGAACCCACGAACCACCTGGACATCCGCTACCAGCTCGGCATCCTCTCCTTCGTACGCGGCCTCGGCACGACCAACCTGCTCGCCCTGCACGACCTGAACCTCGCCGCGTACTACTGCGACCGCCTCTACGTCCTCGACGGGGGCCGCGTGGTCGCCTCCGGGACGCCCGAGGAGGTCCTCACCGCCGAGCTGCTCGCCACCGTGTACGGCGTGACGGCCGAGGTCGGCGTCCATCCGCTGACCGGCGCCCCGACCGTCGTCTATCTGCCGCCGCCCGCATCCTGAACGCTTTGGGTCCAGCAGATGAGATCACATTCCGGGATCCGGACCGGGAATCGATACGATGACCGCATGGTTTCCCACGACGTGAGCGAAAAGACGCCGGGCGCACTGCTCGTTGCGCGGCTGCACGTCGACCTGTGCCGCCTCGCCAGCGCGATCTGTTCCCGCTGAACCGCGCTGCCGCACGGCTGTGGGTCTCCTGGCCCGCGGGTCCCGGCGCCGCACCCCGTACGCGCACCACCGCACGGCAGCACGCCCGCCGCGCGCCCACGACCCGCACCGCTCGACTTCCCGACGCACTCACCGATCCCCGACAGGAGCCCCCAGCATGGCCATCGAGGTCCGCATCCCGACCATCCTCCGCACCTACACCGACGGAGCCAAGGCCGTCGAGGGCAACGGGGGCACCCTCGCCGAGCTCCTCACCGACCTCGACTCGCGCCACAACGGCATCGCCGAGCGCATCGTCGACGGCGACAAGCTGCGCCGCTTCGTGAACGTGTACCTGAACGACGAGGACGTCCGCTTCCTGGACGGCATCTCCACGAAGCTCGCCGACGGCGACAACGTCACGATCCTGCCGGCCGTCGCCGGCGGCATGGTCTAGGCCCGATCCCGGATGCCTCGCTACGACTCCCCGCTCGCCGCGGTCGGCAACACGCCGCTCGTCCGTCTGCCGCGGCTCTCCCCCGCGGACGACGTCCGCATCTGGGCCAAGCTGGAGGACCGCAATCCCACCGGTTCCGTCAAGGACCGGCCCGCCCTCCACATGGTCGAACAGGCCGAGAAGGACGGCCGGTTGACGCCCGGTTGCACGATCCTGGAGCCGACCTCCGGCAACACCGGCATCTCGCTCGCCATGGCGGCCAAGCTCAAGGGCTACCGCATCGTGTGCGTCATGCCGGAGAACACCTCCCAGGAGCGGCGCGACCTGCTCGCCATGTGGGGCGCCGAGATCATCTCCTCCCCGGCGGCCGGCGGCTCCAACACCGCCGTCCGCGTCGCCAAGGAGCTGTCCGCGGAGCACCCGGACTGGGTGATGCTCTACCAGTACGGCAACCCCGACAACGCGGGCGCGCACTACGCGACCACCGGTCCCGAGATCCTCGCCGACCTGCCCTCCGTCACCCACTTCGTGGCCGGACTCGGCACCACCGGCACGCTCATGGGCGTCGGCCGCTACCTGCGCGAGCAGAAGCCCGACATCAAGATCGTCGCCGCCGAGCCGCGCTACGACGACCTCGTCTACGGCCTGCGCAACCTCGACGAGGGCTTCGTCCCCGAGCTGTACGACGCCTCCGTCCTGACCACCCGCTTCTCGGTGGGCTCCGCCGACGCGGTGACGCGCACGCGTGAACTCCTCCAGGAGGAGGGGATCTTCGCGGGCGTCTCCACGGGGGCCGCGCTGCACGCGGCGATCGGGGTCGGCAAGAAGGCGGTCAAGGCGGGGGAGTCCGCCGACATCGTCTTCGTCGTCGCCGACGGCGGGTGGAAGTACCTGTCGACGGGCGTCTACACCGCGGCCACGACGGAAGAGGCGATCGAGACGTTGCAGGGCCAGCTGTGGGCTTAGCCGCCCCGGAGGGCGGGGGCACGGGGCTCGGTTGAGTCACCGGCTTCGCCGAGTTCGTCCTCAAGCGCCGGACGGGCTTGAAATCCACGGGGCTCACGCCGCTGCGGGGACTGGGCATCCAGTCCCCGCAGCGGCGTTCCGGTTAGCCACCGGCCAAGTACTTCACCCGATCCCACAGCACCGGATCCACCACCCCGGCCCTGCGCCGGAACTCGCCCAGCGGTACGTCCCGCAGCTCGTCCGTCTCCAGGAAGCTCGGGCGGCCCTGAGCGTCGCCCACCGCACCCGGCGGGAGCGTGATCACGCCCGCTCGCTCGTCGTGGTACTTGCTGGTGATCTTCGCGACCCGGGCGTTCCCGCCCCGCACCGACAGGACCAGGCACGGGCGGTCCTTGCCGCCGGGGCCGTCCTCGTACGGCACCTGCGCCCACCAGATCTCCGCAGGTCGCGGCGCGGGCAACCGGCGCCGGGGGTCTCGTGGCGGCCGTGTCCTGCCGGGCGGCCGGGAGCTGGACGCACGGGGGCCGCGCCCCCAGCCGTCCACCAGCGTGACGACGAGCGCGAGCACCACCACGGCGCCCAGCGCCAGCCACCAGGACGTGTCCATGGGGTCGACGGTACCGGCGCGCGCGCCCCGCCGCCCACCGCGCCCCGAGCGCCCCAGGAGACCCCCGAACCGGTGACAGTGCAGGTGAGTTCCCCCACAACAGCCGGTGACGGAGGAACGACCAGCCCTTTTGCGCCTTACGCTCGACGGACCGCACACCACCCCCCAGACTCTCCTGCCAGCGCGGAGGTTCCAGCTTCATGAAGCTCACCGTCGTCGGCTGCTCGGGGTCGTTTCCGTCCGCGGACTCGGCCTGCTCGAGCTACCTCGTCGAGGCCGACGGCTTCCGGTTGCTGCTCGACATGGGCAACGGCGCCCTCGGCGAGCTGCAGCGCCACATCGGTCTGTACGACCTGGACGCGGTCTTCCTCAGCCACCTGCACGCCGATCACTGCATCGACATGTGCGCGTACTTCGTCGCGCGCTACTACCGGCACGAGGGCGGCCGCTGCGCCCCCATCCCGGTCTTCGGCCCCGAAGGCACCGAGCAGCGCCTGACCACCGCGTACGCCGACACGCCCTCCGCCTCCTCGATGAGCGAGGTCTTCGACTTCCACACGGTCAAGCCGGGCTCGTTCGACATCGGCCCGTTCGCCGTGCGCACCGAGAAGATGTGCCACCCCGTCGAGGCGTACGCCATCCGGGTCGAGCACGCCGGGAAGTCCCTCACGTACTCCGGTGACACCGGGCCCTGCGAGGCGCTGGACAAGCTCGCCGAGGGCACCGACTTCTTCCTGTGCGAGGCCGCCTTCACCCACGGCAAGGAGAACATCCCCGACCTGCATCTGAACGGCCGCGAGGCGGGGGAGTCCGCGCGGCGTGCCGATGCAGGAAGGTTGCTGCTCACGCACATCCCGCCGTGGACGGACCCGCAGGTGAACCTCGCGGACGCACGCGCCGTGTACGAGGGTCCGGCCGGCCTCGCGGCGCCCGGCGCGACGTACGAGATCTGACCCGATCAGATCCGACCCGATCCGGTCCGACTCGTAACAGAGCCCCCGCCGTTGACTACGGCGGGGGCTCTGTCACGGGTCTGGCGGGGAGGCTACTTGCCCTCCGCCTTCTGCAGTTCGGCCAGCTCCTCGTCGGACTCGCGGCCCGGCGTCGGCAGGTTGAACTTGGTGATCGCGAAGCGGAAGACCACGTAGTAGACCGCCGCGAAGCAGAGGCCGACCAGGGCCAGGCCCCACGGGTTCTTCGCGATGCCGAGGTTCAGCAGGAAGTCGACCGCGCCGGCCGAGAAGCCGAAGCCGTCCTTCATGCCGAGCGCCCAGGTCAGCGCCATGGAGACACCGGTGAGCACCGCGTGGATCGCGTACAGGACCGGCGCGATGAACATGAAGGTGAACTCGATCGGCTCGGTCACACCGGTCACGAACGCGGTGGCAGCGAGGGAGAACATCATGCCGCCGACGACCTTGCGGCGCTCGGGACGGGCGCAGTGCACGATCGCGAGGCAGGCGGCCGGGAGGGCGAACATCATGATCGGGAAGAAGCCGGTCATGAACTGGCCCGCGGACGGGTCATGGTGCAGGAAGCGCGCGATGTCGCCGTGGTAGTCCACGCCGCCGTCGGTGTGCGTGCCCGCCTGGAACCACGGGAAGGAGTTCAGGAGGTGGTGCATGCCGACGGGGATCAGCGCACGGTTGGCGACACCGAAGACGCCCGCGCCGACGGCGCCCGAACCGACGAGCCACTCACTGAAGTTGTGGATGGCGGTGCCGAGGACCGGCCAGATCAGACCGAAGACGATGCCCGCGACCAGACCCGCGAAGGCGGAGAGGATCGGGACGAGACGGCGCCCGCCGAAGAAGCCGGCCCAGTCGGGCAGCTTGGTCCGGTAGAACTTCTGGTACAGCAGGGCGACGATGATGCCCATGACCACGCCGCCGAGCACACCGGCGTTGACCGGCGCCTCGTTCATGACGATCTTGCCGTCGACGACGGAGGCGACCTTCGGCAGGTTCTTGTCCGTGAAGGTGCCGAGCACCTTCTGGAAGACCAGGTAGCCGGTGACGGCCGCGAGGGCCGTGGAGCCGTCCGACTTCTTCGCGAAGCCGATCGCGATGCCGACGCAGAACAGCAGCGCCATGTTGTCGAGCAGCGCGCCACCGCCCGCCGCCATGTAGCTCGCGAGCTTGTTGATGAAGGTCGGGAACGACTCCTTGCCGAGCATGTCGTCCTGGCCGAAACGGACCAGGAGGGCTGCGGCGGGCAGCACAGCGACCGGCAGCATCAGGCTGCGGCCGATGCGCTGCATGACAGCCATCACGCCGGCGCCCTTTTTCTTGTCGGCCGCGGGGGCGGCACTGGCCGTAGGCACAACTTCCTCCAGTGGGCAAGGCGCCGCCAGGGGACAGTTAAGTGGAAGACGGCGGCGTCTCAGGGGGACGCGGCGAGAAGGCCGCGTGGTCTACACCAATAGTGGTGTAGACCTGTTGTAGCACGGTGAAGGTGACGTAAGGAACCCGTGATTCCTGTTGGCTGGGTCATATCTGGATATGACAGGCCAAAGGCCCTCGGACCTGAGGTCCGAGGGCCTGGTTGGACGGCGAGAAGGCGGCCGGGCGGCGGGAGTTAGGCCTTCGTCTGCTCCCGGTCCAGGGCCTCCGCCTCCTCCTCCGGTTCACGTCCCGGAGTGTGCAGATCGAACTTCGTGATGACGAAGCGGAACAGCGCGTAGTAGACGAGGGCGAAGCAGAGACCGATCGGAATGATCAGCCATGGCTTGGTCGCGAGACTCCAGTTGATGACGTAGTCGATCAGCCCCGCCGAGAAGCTGAAACCGTCCTTCACGCCCAGCGCCCACGTCACCGCCATCGACACGCCCGTGAGCACCGCGTGGATCGCGTACAGCACCGGCGCGATGAAGAGGAACGAGTACTCGATCGGCTCGGTGATCCCCGTGACGAACGACGTCAGGCCGACCGAGAGCATCAGGCCGCCCACCACCTTGCGCCGCTCCGGGCGCGCGCAGTGCGTGATCGCGAGGGCCGCCGCGGGCAGCGCGAACATCATGATGGGGAAGAAGCCCGAGGTGAACTGGCCCGCCGTCGGGTCCCCCGCGAGGAACCGGTTGATGTCACCGTGCACCATCGTGCCGTCCGGCTTCGTGTAGTCGCCGAACTGGAACCAGACGAACGTGTTCAAGAACTGGTGCAGGCCGACCGTGAGCAGCGCGCGGTTGGCGACACCGAAGATGCCCGAGCCCAGCCAGCCGAGGTCGACGAGCCACTTGGAGAAGCTGGTCAGCGCGTCGCCGATGGGCGGCCAGATCCATACGCACAGGCCCGCGAAGACCAGCCCGACGAAGGCCATGATGATCGGCACCAGGCGGCGGCCGTTGAAGAAGCCGAGCCAGTCGACCAGCTTCACGCGGTGGTAGCGCTGCCAGAACCAGGCGGAGAGCAGCCCCATCACGATGCCGCCGAACACCCCCGGATTCTGGTACGCGGCCTGCGCGACCGTCCCGTCCTCGGCCACGCACACCCCGCTCCACATGCCCGCGGCGCCGAACGTGGTGTCCAGCGGGCAGCCCTCGGGGAAGGCGCGGAGCACCGCGTAGTAGACGAGGAAGCCCGCGACCGCCGCGAGCGCCGTGGAGCCGTCCGCCTTCTTCGCCATGCCGATCGCGACGCCGATGCAGAACAGCAGCGGAAGGCCGAGCGAGGAGTCGAGCAACGAACCGCCCGCGGCCGCGAAGACCTTGGCGACGTTGGTCCAGCCGAGGCCGTCGTCGCCGAAGACGTCGGGCTGGCCGAGGCGGTTCAGGATGCCGGCGGCGGGGAGGACCGCGATGGGCAGCTGGAGGCTGCGGCCCATCTTCTGAAGGCCCTGGAAGAGGCCGTTCCACCACTTCTTCTGCGGCTTCTTCTGCGGCACCGCCGCGGCTTGCGAACTCATCGGCGTCCTTCCCGGAACAAGCCAGGTTTGGCGGTCGTTGAAAACTGGTGTAGACCAGTTGCGGAACGGTGGGAGTGCCGCCCGACGCGGGACGGCACCTTGATCGTCATCATTGGGCACGACGGACGTCACCGCCCGCGAAGATGGTCCAACCGTGCGTTACCGTGGCAAAGCGGACCGACGGCGGGTCGAACGCCGCGTCCTTTGGCTGCACCTCCGGGGCGAGCCCGGGACCCCCAGCCGTGAGAACAACAGGGAGAACACCATGGCCAGCAAGGCTGAGAAGATCGTCGCCGGGCTCGGCGGCATCGACAACATCGAAGAGGTCGAGGGCTGCATCACCCGCCTGCGCACCGAGGTCAAGGACCCCGGCCTGGTCGACGACGCAGCCCTGAAGGCCGCGGGCGCCCACGGCGTCGTGAAGATGGGCACCGCGATCCAGGTCGTCATCGGCACCGACGCCGACCCGATCGCCGCGGACATCGAAGACATGATGTGAGTTCCTGAACTCACCGGGGACTCGCCGAGGACCCACGGACGAGGGGCCCTCCCACGCTCGGGAAGGGCCCCTCACCCATGTCCGGATAGGCTCGACGCATGTCCTCAACGCCCCGCATCGACGGCCGCACCCCCGAACAACTCCGCCCGATCACCATCGAACGCGGCTGGAGCAAGCACGCCGAGGGCTCCGTCCTCATCTCCTTCGGCGACACCAAGGTCTTCTGCACCGCATCCGTCACCGAAGGCGTCCCGCGCTGGCGCAAGGGCAGCGGCGAGGGCTGGGTCACCGCCGAGTACTCGATGCTGCCCCGCTCCACCAACACCCGCGGCGACCGCGAGTCCGTCCGCGGCAAGATCGGCGGCCGCACCCACGAGATCAGCCGCCTCATCGGCCGCAGCCTCCGCGCCGTCATCGACTACAAGGCGCTCGGCGAGAACACCATCGTCCTGGACTGCGACGTCCTCCAGGCCGACGGCGGCACCCGCACCGCCGCCATCACCGGCGCCTACGTCGCCCTCGCCGACGCCGTCACCTGGGCCCAGGGCAAGAAGATCATCAAGGCCGGCCGCAAGCCCCTCACCGACACCGTCAGCGCCGTCTCCGTCGGCATCGTCGGCGGCGTACCGCTCCTCGACCTCTGCTACGAGGAAGACGTCAGGGCCGACACCGACATGAACGTCGTCTGCACCGGCGACGGCCGCTTCGTCGAGGTCCAGGGCACCGCCGAGGCCGAGCCCTTCGCCCGCAAGGAACTGAACGCGCTCCTCGACCTCGCCGTCGGCGGCTGCGAGGACCTCACCGCCTTCCAGCGCGAGGCACTGGAAGCGACGCGCTGACGCGCCGGCGCTCCGCGAGGAACGGCGGCCGGCCAGGCAACCAACCACCCCTCTCCGGGCGTTCTTACGAGTACGGGCGCGCGGGCAGAGCCGCGCGCCCGTCGTACCCCGGGGAGGGACCGAACCATGGCCGCGCGCCACCGTCGTATCGCCACCGCCGTCGCCACGGCACTGATCGTCATCCCGGCCGGCGCCGGCCTCGTCGGCTGCGACGCCGTCTCGAAGGCCTTGGACTGCGTCCAGACCGCGGACACCATCGCCGACAGCGTCACCGACCTCCAGCAGGCCGTCGAGAACGCGGGCGACAACCCCGCCGAGGCCGACCGCGCCCTCGACGACATCGGCAAGAACCTGGACAAGATCGGCGAGAAGACCGACGACACGGACGTGAACAAGGCCGTCGACCACCTCGACGAGGCCGTCGACAACGTCCGCAAGTCCATCAGGAACGGCGACGCCACACCGGACGTCGGCCCGGTCACCGACGCGGCGGGCGAACTGACGAAGGTCTGCACGCCGTGACGGACGCGGGTCGGGCCCCCGGGATACTGGGGCCATGACCCGCCTCATCCTCGCCACCCGTAACACCGGCAAGATCACGGAACTGAAGGCCATCCTCGCCGACGCGGGCCTCGCCCACGAACTCGTCGGCGCGGGCGCCTACCCCCAGATCCCCGACGTCAGGGAAACCGGCGTCACCTTCGCCGAGAACGCCCTCCTCAAGGCGCACGCCCTCGCCCAGGCCACCGGCCTGCCCGCCGTCGCCGACGACTCCGGCCTCTGCGTCGACGTACTCGGCGGCGCCCCCGGCATCTTCTCCGCCCGCTGGGCCGGCCGCCACGGCGACGACCGCGCCAACCTCGACCTGCTCCTGGCCCAGCTCGGCGACATCGAGGCGCCCGAACACCGCACCGCCCACTTCGCCTGCGCGGCGGCACTGGCCCTCCCCGACGGTACGGAACGCGTGGTCGAAGGCCGCCTGCGAGGCGTACTGCGCCACACCCCCTCCGGCACGGGCGGCTTCGGCTACGACCCGATCCTCCAGCCGGACGGCGAGAGCCGCACGTGCGCGGAGCTGACCCCCGCGGAGAAGAACGCGATCAGCCATCGCGGGGAGGCGTTCCGGGGGCTGGTGCCGGTGGTGCGGGAGTTGTTGGGCTGAGGCGAACGGGCCGTGGGGCCGGTCTCGGAC